>DASYSN010000551.1:0-2208 GCA_036003305.1 Thermoanaerobaculia bacterium | reverse complement strand
CCGGTCCTGGGTCATGCGACGAACGATATCATCGCGTTCATGGCCGTCTCCCTCATGCAGCGCATCCGCCTCTGGTGGCGCGGCTCCCAGCGCCGGCGCGAGGAGAAGGAGCAGGCGTTCCTGGCGAAAAACGCGGCGTGGACCCCAGCACTGCCTACCCCTGCATCTCCTCCGAGGACCGAGGACCGAGGACCGAGGACCGAAATCGACCGCGAGGGCCTCCAGGCCGCCTACCTCGATCGGAGCGGCGTCATCCTCTATTACCTCGATAAGGAAACCGGCGAGGTGGTCGAATCACGGTCGGAACTGACAGATAGCCGCTACGCACGCGTTCCGACACAGTCGGACGAGGACGATCAGCGCGCGTTCCTCCGTACGCTCACCCTCCCGCAACGCGCGCATTTTCAGAAGGTTGAGTCGTTCCGCGCCGCAATCGCCGAGGATCGTACGCTCGAGAAGGCCTGGTACAACTTCAAGAACGATCGCGCGACGAAGGCGATCGAGGCCTGGCTGAACACCGTGTAGCCGGTTCCGGACTTCGGAACCGTGTTCCGGACTCCGGCTCCGCGGCGCCGGACCTCGGAACAGTGTTCCGGACGCCTGCTCCGCGGCGCCGAGCCTCGGAACCGTGTTCCGGACCCCTGCTCCGCGGCGCCGGACCTCGGCTCCGCGGCGCCGAACGCCGGCTCCGCGGCGCCGAACCGCGGAACCGTGTTCCGAACCACGGAACAGCGAAAATCCTAGGCGTTCCGGCTGACGACCACGAGGGTCACGTCGTCGCCCAGCGCGTCCGCGTCGCCGCCGACGTGCGCGATGACGGCATCATCGACCGCCATCGCGAGGGCGTTGGCGTCGCGGCCGTGGAGCGCGGCGAGGCGCGCGGTGAGCTCGCTCGTGCCGAGGATCCCGCCGTCGATGTTCTCCGCCTCGCTGACGCCGTCCGTGAAGAGCACCAGCGCGTCGCCTGGCTCGAGCTGGACGGTGCGCTTCGTGTAGATCGCTCGCGTCACCACGCCGAGTAGCAGATCGGTGTCTCCCAGCTCCTCGGCGCTATCTGTGCGGACGAAGATCGGCGGCGTGTGGCCGGCGTTCGCGTACTCGATGACGCCGGTCGCCGTGTCGAGGCGCCCGAGGAAGAGCGTGACGAACTTCGACTGCGGGAGGTTCTCCTTCAGCGCCACGTTGAGCTGCCCGACCAGCGTCGCCGGATCGGGATCGTTCTTCGTGTAGATGCGGAACGCGGCCTGGAGGCCGGCCATCATGAGTCCCGCGGTGACGCCTTTGCCGCTCACGTCGCCGATGACGAAGTAGATCTTCCCGTCGGGACGGACGACGAAGTCGTAGTAGTCGCCGCTGACCGTGCGGCAGGCGCGATTCAGGCCTGCGAACGAGTAGCCGTTGATGCCGCTCGGCGCGGGCGCGAGGAGCCGCTTCTGAATCGTCGACGCCGTGCGCAGCTCCTCGTCGATGATCCGCTTCTGAATCGCCTCTTCGCGGAGCCGCGTCTGTTCGAGCTTCGTCGCCGCGAACCGCGCGATCTGCGCGACGAGGCGGACGTCCTCCTCCTCGATCTGCCGTTGGTTGAAGAGGTAGTCGACGTACAGCACGCCGGCGACGTTGTTGGAGACCGTGAGCGGCGCGCAGATGATCGAGTGGATCCCCTGCATGATGATCGACTGCGCGCGGGAGAGCTTCTCGTCGAGGCCGACGTCCATGAACGCCAGCGCCTTCTTCTCCTCGACGACTTCGGCCAGGAGGGTATGGCTGATCTTCAACTCGCTCGAATCGGTCTGGTCCTGCCGGCGCACCTCGACGGCGCTGAACGACTTACCGTCCGGTGCGAGGAGGCCGAGGGCCGCGCGGGACGGTTGCAGGTGCTGCATCACGCGGTCGACGATGAAGCCGAAGAGCTCCGCCATCGGACGGTCTTCGATCAGCTCTCGGGCAAGGAGCGTGAGCGTCTGGAGGCGGGAGACGTCGCTGCCGTTCGCCGGCGTGACGGCATCGAGGTCTTGAACCGGAATCGCGATCGTGGCGCTGATGTGATGGTTCGCGACCGCGAGCATGCGGTCGGTGTTGTGCTCCGCCGCCACGAAGACGATCTCGGTGTCGCCGAGGCGGATGCGGTCGCCGTTCTTCAGCGGCGAATCACGCTCCACCCGGTTGCCGTTCAGGTATGTTCCGTTTGCGCTGCCGAGGTCCTTGACG
>DASYSN010000550.1:0-3784 GCA_036003305.1 Thermoanaerobaculia bacterium | reverse complement strand
GCCGGGAGAAGGCTGTTGGATTTGGACCACTCCGCTCCCCTGAGCGCGGACGAGCAGGCCAGCCGCCGTCGCGCGCGCGATTGCGGCGCGCGCATCGAGTCCGCGCAAATCTGGGACACCGGAGACGCTCGTCGCCGGAGTTTCCTTTTGCGAAAACGCGGCCAGCAGCGGCGCCTCGGCACCCACGCTCCGCGCCGGAATCGACGGCGGAACATTGAGGTACCGCAGCGTCGCCTCCGCGATCTCGCGGAACGCCGGCGCCGCGATCGTGCCGCCGTACTGCGCCCCCTTCGGCTCATCGACGACCACCAGGATCGCCAGCCGCGGCCGGTCCGCCGGAACGTATCCCACGAACGACGCGACCACCTTGTCGAACGAATAGCCGGCGCGTCCCGGCGCCTTCTTCTGCGCCGTTCCGGTCTTCCCGGCGACGATGTGCTCCGGCAGCGCGGCCTGCTGGCCGGTGCCGCGCTCGACGACCTGCTTGAGGATCTCGTTGAGCACCGCCGCCGTCTTTTCGGAGATGACGCGCTTTGTCTGCGGCGCAGGCGGACGCCAGAGGACGTTGCCGCGATCGTCGACCACACGGTCGATGATGTGCGGCATGACGCGGACGCCGCCGTTCGCGACGGTCGACACCGCGTCGATGACCTGCAGCGGCGTCACGCCGATCTCCTGGCCGATCGACATCGACGCGTTCGACAGCGCTGACCACTTCTCGGTTCGCCGCACGAGCCCGGCGGTCTCGCCCGGAAGCTCGATGCCGGTGCGCTCGCCGAAACCGAAGCGGCGGATGTAGTCGTAGAAACGCGATGGGCCGACGCCGAGGCCGACGCGGATCGCGCCGACGTTCGACGAATGCATCATCACTTCTTCGAAGGAGAGGAGGCCGTAGCGCGTACCGCCGTGCTCGTGAATCGCCGTGCCGGCGATGTCGATCTCGCCGTTGCCGCAGTCGATGATCTGCGACGGCGTGACGACGCCCTCTTCGAGCCCGGCCGACGCGGTAACGATCTTGAACGTTGATCCCGGCTCGTACATGTCCTGCACGTTCCGGTTGTGCCACGCGATCTGCGGAAAGTCGCCGAAGTGATTCGGGTCGAACGTCGGGACCGACGCCATCGCCAGGATCGATCCGTCGCGCGGATCCATGACGAGCGCGGAGCCGCCGGCCGCGTGGTACTTGTCGACGGCCGCCGCGAGCGCGCGTTCGGTAATGAACTGCACGATCGAATCGATGGTGAGAACGACGTGGTTGCCGTCGACCGGCCGATTCGCTCCCTCGGCGCCGACGAGATAGTCGCCGTGACGCGCATCGCGCAGGATCGTCACCTTCCCGGCGCGCCCGCGGACATACGAGTCGAACGAATGCTCCACGCCGGCGAGGCCTTCGCCGTCGACACCGACGTAGCCGATGACGTTGGCGGCGAGCGAGCCGCGCGGATACGACCGCCGGTGCTCTTCGAGGAAGTAGATGCCGGGAAGCTTCAGTTTGTGGACGGCGTCCGCGACGTTCATCGGAAGCTGCCGCGCGATCCAGACGAAGCCGCTGTCGCTCGCGAGCCGCTTCTCGATCTCTTTCGCGTCATCGCCAACCACCGGACCGACGATCGCCGCAAGCGCGCGTGCCGTCGCCTTCCGGTCGACGATTGCCTGCGGATCGGCGTAGACCGACTCCGCCGAGACGCTCTCCGCGAGAATGCGGCCGCGCGCGTCGCGGATCGAGCCGCGGACCGGATTGAGCGAGAGCGTCCTTTCCTGCTGCCGCGTCGCGCGAAGCGTGTAGTCGTCATGGCGGACGAGCTGGATCTGGACCAGCCGCGCCACGACGACGATCGCCCACGCCGCGAGGAAGGCGAACATCTGCAGCAGCCGGCGCCGCGGAGCGTTCATCGCTTCGCCTCGGCTACCGCCGTCGTCGTTTGCACGCTCACCACGGACCGCGGGTCGGCGGGCGCGAAGCCGAGCGACTGCGCTTTCTTCTCGACGGCGTCCAACGCGGTGAGCCGGTCGAGCTGCAGTTGCAGCGACTTGTTGGCGTCCTCGATCTGCTTGCGCTGCTCCTGAAGGTGCGTCGCCTCGCGGCCGAGTCGGATCACCTCGAGGTTTTGCCAGGTGAAGAGGAGCAGGAACGCACCGACCGGGATCCCGAGCGAAAGGACAGCCAGGAGCTCACGGAAGCGGCGGCGATCCCGCTCCCGGACGATGTGTGCGTTCTCGATGGGACGTTTCTGTGCGTACATGGCGCGCGGAGCCGACGAACAAGGGTGAAGACCTGCCTACAAGCACGAAAACGCCGGCCATCCCGTCACACCCACGCCCCACGCACCACCCCTCCCGAGCCACCGCCCCCGCGCACACACCCAACCCTTCCCCAGCCTTCACCCTTGCTCGATGGTTCCGAGCAAACGGCTCACAACCTCTCCGCAACCCGCAGCTTCGCGCTGCGCGATCGCGGATTGCGATTCACTTCCTCCTCTGAAGCAGTCACCGGCCGGTGCGTCAGCACCTTCACGATCTCCTGCACGCCGCACCCGCACACCGGCAATCCCATTGGACAGACGCACTCGCCTTTCAGCCTGCGGAACGCGCGCTTGACGATGCGATCCTCGAGCGAGTGGAACGAGATGATCGCCACCCGCGCGCCGCGTTCCGCGACACTCACCGCGTCGGTCACGAACTGATCGAGCTCGGTGAGCTCCTCGTTCGCGGCGATGCGAAGCGCCTGGAAGGTCAGCGTGGATGGATCGATCTGGTGCGGCTTGGCGCGTTTGACGCCGCGGATGACTTCCGCGAGCCGCGTCGTCGTCTCGATCGGCGCTTCGGTTCGCGCGTTCACGATGGCGCGCGCGATCCGCTTCGCCATCGGCTCCTCGCCGTAGTCGCGGAGGATCGCAGCGAGGCTGGCCTCGTCGAGAGAGTTGACGAGATCGGCCGCGCTACGGCTCTCCGGGCCCATGCGCATGTCGAGCGGCGCGTCGAAGCGGAACGAAAACCCGCGCGTCGCGTCGTCGAGCTGCATCGAGGAGACGCCGAGGTCGGCGAGAACGCCAGTGACGGTATCGATGCCGTGCTGCTTCAGGATGTCAATGAGCTGCTCGTGACGTCCGCGTACGAACGTCACGCGATCGCCCGCAAAGGAGAGACGCTCGCGAGACTGCTCGAGCGCCGCCGGATCGCGGTCGATCGCGACGAGGCGCACATGCGGATACATCTTCAGGAGCCCTTCCGCATGCCCGCCGAGTCCGACCGTCGCGTCGACGAGAGTTCCGTGATCGCGCGCCGGCCGGAGGAATTCGAGGATCTCTTGTAAAAGAACCGGTTCGTGTTGCATCACGGCCTACACGCCGTGCAGTTCCAATTCCTTGAAGTCGTCGGCGGTGAGCGGCGTATCCGCGAGCCGCTTCTTCATCCGCTCTTCGTTCCAGACGATCAGGTGATCCGTGTTGCCGAGCACCACCACGTCGTCCGCGATGCCGGCGTCGTTGCGAAGCACCGCCGGAACGAGGACGCGTCCCTGGTTGTCGATCGAGGAGACCTGGCCGAAGTAGTTGACGCGCTCGAGCAGCTTCGTCTTCGCCTGCGAGGTCGACGGCACCTTCGCGAGGCGTGCCTGGAAGTCGTACCAGACCGGGAGCGGATAGACGAGCGCCCGTTCGCCGTCGGTCGAGGTGATGAAGCAGTCCTGACCGTACTTCTCTTCAATGATCTTCCTGAAGCCCGAAGGCACCTTGAGACGACCCTTCTCGTCGATCTTGGCGGGCGCGTGGCCCATCAGGACATT
>DASYSN010000549.1:0-3457 GCA_036003305.1 Thermoanaerobaculia bacterium | reverse complement strand
CATGCGCGAGCAGATGCCGGATTTGACTCCGATCACGCCCAAACAGCGTCAGGTCCTTCGCCGCCAGGGCTTCACGTCGGAGGCCGTGCTTCAGGCATCGCTCAACGTGATCGGCGCCTCGGACAATGTCTCGTCCGCGGTCGGTCAGCCGATCGAAGGCGTTCGCGGGCTGCAGGACGAATCGAACCGCTGGACCGCGGTCGAGGATGACCTGCGGACCCTATTGAACGCCGTCAGCGGTGCGAACCTCGTGCGCCGTCAGCGGCTCGCGTTACTCGCCGGTCAGGCTTACACGATCGGCGCGCAACTCGCACGCGATCCGGTCCACGCGGTCCTCGTGCCGCACGTTCGGGAGATCAAACGCCTGAAGAGGCTCGAGCGCCGGAAGAAGACGGCGCCCGCGACGCAGCCGCCGGAACCTCCGGCACCGGCTCCCCAGGCGCCTTCCCCCGCAACGCAACATCTTCTGGATACGCCGGAGGTCACCGGCGTAAAGTGAGCGTTTAGGAAACGCGGCCGGGGGTGTGAGAAACGCCCCCGGCCCATTTCCGGCGCAAAGGAGAGAGAGAGAACGATGCGCTACGAAAACACAGTCAAGAAATGGGAGGCGTTTGTCGCAAAGGAGCGGGAGCTCCGCCGCCGGTACCTGAAAGCGATGGACACTCTGCAGGTGCCTCTACCGCCGCTGAACGAAAACCTTCTGCCGTATCGCAAGCCGGACGACCTGTTCCGAACGGCGAAACGCCTGCGCAAGGGGGCCGAGGCCCTCGGCGACATGGGACTCGACGCGCTCGAAGCCGCCGAGTCAGCGGAGCAATATGCGATCGCGGAGAAAGCGAAGATCCATGCCAGGCGCGAGCTTCGCGACATCACCGAGGAGCAGGCCAACGACATGATCGACGTGATGAATTCGATTCTCGCAGACGGCCTCGACATGATGCATCACCTGAAGAAATTGTCGAAGATCGAGAACAACCCGAACGGCTACTACACCCAACACTATCGCCACCTCTACGGCCTATATCGCGAGCTCAATTGCAAGCTCCACGGCGGCAAGGCGAGAGGAAGGAGCCATAGAAAGGCGCGGGTCAGGTACCGCTGATCGAAACAGTGGATATTGAATCCGAGGTTCGGGTCGAGGAAACGTCCGAAGTGGCGCCGTCCGCTCACGTCGAGCGGAGCACGGCCGAGGATTTGTACCTCGAGCATGCGTTCCTCCTCCGGCGAATCGCCGTCCGGAAATTCGCGATACCGGACGACGAGGCCGAGGCGCTCGTTCACGACGTGTTCGTGGAGTACCTGGTGCGGCCGCGCGGCGTTCACAACGTCCGCAACTACCTGATCGCCGCCGTTTGCAACGCCTCGCGAAACTACTGGCGCGCGAAACAGACGCGCGAGCGCCATTTCCCGTCCCACTCGGACGGGATGCCGGCCGAGATCCCGGGCCGCGTTGAAGCGGACGTCCTGGAAGGGTTATCGCTTCGCATGACGATCGGTGCGACGTTGGCGCGCCTCGGCACGAGGTGCCGCGAAGTACTCCGCCGGTATTATCTGGAGGAGGAGAACGCCGCCTCGATCGCCGCCGCGCTCGACACGACCCCTTCGAACGTGAACTACCTCATGCACATCTGCCGCAAGAAGGCGCGCGCCATCTACGACACGATCGGCAGGCCACGATGACCGACGCGCACGTTTCCGACGAACGTCTGATGGTGCTGGCGGATGAATCTCGTTCCGACGCCGAGATTGACGCTCATGTCGCGTCGTGCGCGGCCTGTGCGGGCTCGCTCGACTTCTATCGGCTCTTGAACGCCGAAATGAAGGACGCCGAATCGTGGCGGATCGAGGAGGAGGTTCGAACGCGGCGCGGCGCTCGGCCGATCGCGGACTTTGCGGCGCGAATCGAATCAGAGGATGCCGCGGCGGTTGCCCTCGTCGACGAGCTTCGCGAGCGCCTTGCCCGCGATCCGAACGCTGACATTGCGGACGATCCGCGGTTCCTGACCGGCGGGGTCGTGCGGGCGCTCGAAGCGCTCGGGCTCGAGCAGTCCTACATCGACCCTTTCTTAGCGGAGATGTTTGCCCGTGTCGGCTGCATCGTCGCGGAAGCATTGCCGGACGACTATTACCCTGCCAACGCGGTCTTCGAATTGCGAGGTCGTGCGTGGGTGCTCCATTCCAGCGCGTGCTCGAACATCGATCGGTATGACGAGGCGCTCGAAGACGCCGATCGGGGCGAGCGCGCGTACGAGCAACTCCCCGATCCTGGATCGGGACTGGCGTCGGTGAAGCTCGCGCGAGCTCTCGTGTATTTGAGACTCGAGCGATTCTCCGAGGGTTTCCCGCTCGCAAAGTCGGCCGCGGATGAGTATGAGCGGCGAGGCGAACGGTACAAGTACGCGGGAGCGCTCGACATGACCGCGGCCCTGCACCACATGACGGGTGAGCGCGCCGCCGCACTCGAGATCAATTTGGCCGTTCTCGAAGCAGCCGACGAGCTGCATGACGCTGAGTTGCGGGCTCGCACGCTGCACAACATCGGTCAACTCCATCGGAAGGTCGGGAATCTGGAGGAATCCGGTAAGTACCTCCTCGACGCGCTACACATGTACGAAGGGCTCGGCCAAAAAGCAGGGGCGGCGTACTGCCGTTGGTCGATCGGAGTTCTCGCTCTCTCGCGAGCGGATTTCATCGAGGCGGAGAAAGTGCTCCGGTCCGCCATCGATGCCATGCGTGAGGTTGGCGCCGAGCGCTTCGCGGCCGGTGCGAAGCTCGATCTGGCGGAAGCGCTCCTGATGCTGGGCCGGCCACAGGAGATCGAGACCCTCTGCAGGGAGGCTGAGGCGGTTTACGCGAAGGCCGGCTCACTCAGCGGACATCTCGCCGCTGCGAGATTCCTGCGAAATGCCGCGGCGAATCAGATGCTCCGTCGCGACGACGTCGAGCATGTGCGGACGTATCTCGAAAGCAGCCGCGGAAATCCTGACAGACCGTTTGCGCCGCCGCCGCGACGCAGAGGCCCGGGATCAGAGCACTGAATCGACGGCCCCCTCACTCGATCGTGATGTTCCCGTTCGCCGTCTCCAGCTCCAGCCTGCAGCCGCCGCCGTTGATCGTGCCGGTGAGGTTCTCCTGCGACAGCGATCCGCTGGCGGTGATCGGGAGGTCGGAGTGGATCGAGCCGAAGCTGGTGCGGGCGTGGACGTTGTAGCCGGCGTGCGGCAGGTCGACGCGGATCGAAGAGAAGTTGGTCTTGAGCGACATCTCGCGGCACTTGCCGGACGGCAGATCGCTCACGCTGATCGCGCCGTTCTGATTCTCGACGGAGATCGTCCCCGCGATGCCTTTGAGGAAGACGGAGCCGAAGGTCGTCCGCACCTTCGCGGCTCCTTCCACGCCGCTGAGCGTGATGTTTCCGTTCGAGTCGTGTACCTCGGCGTCGCCTCGGATCGTCGTC
>DASYSN010000548.1:0-6163 GCA_036003305.1 Thermoanaerobaculia bacterium | reverse complement strand
TTGTTGGAGACGCAGGTGAGGTTTTTCACGCCGCGCTTCACGAGCGCGTTGATGAGGTTCTCGGGAATCCCGCAAAGACCGAAGCCGCCGACGACGAGCGTGGCGCCGTCCGCAACGTCTCTCACTGCCTCGTCCGCGGAGGAGACGACTTTGTTGATCATGCGCGAAACGATATCAAACGCGTCCCTCCGCTACACTGCGCGAACTCATGATTCTGACCGTCGTCCTCACATCCGTCATCGCATCGCTGCTCGTGGTTTTGCTCCTCCGGCCCTATGCACGTGCCTCGGCTCCGTCCGGAGCGCTGTCGTTCACGACGGAACAGCTCGGCGGGTTCTCCTGGGTCGGCCTGACGCTGAGCAGCGTCGCCGGCCTGTATCTGGAACTGCTCCTCATCCGATGGGTCTCGAGCGAGATCCGGATCTTCGCGTATTTCAAGAACTTCGTCCTGATCGCCTGTTTCCTCGGGTTCGGCCTCGGCTGTTATCTGTCGAAGCGCACGATCCTTCTCGCGGCGATGCTCGTACCGCTCCTGGCAATCACCGCGTTCATCACGGTGCCGTTCTATCCGATCCAGCAGCTGATCCGGTTCCTTCCAGGGCTGCTCGGTTCGAGCTCCGAGACGCAGATCTGGGCGGTGAGCGAGCACGCAATCACATCGTCCTCGCTCCTCGGCCTGCTGATGGCGTCAGCGGTGACGCTGCCGCTTTTCGCGCTCATCGCGATGGTCTTCATCCCGGTGGGGCAGCTCGTCGCTTTCTATCTGGAGACGTCGCCGAACGGGATCGCGGCGTACACGGTGAACGTGCTCGGGAGTCTCGCGGGAATCGTGCTGTACACGGCGCTCTGCTTCGCCGACCAACCGCCCGTCGTCTGGTTCGCCGTGCTCGCCGTGCTCGTAACGGCGATGTTCTGGCACCTGCGGATACCGCGCGTGGCGGCCGCGATCGCTATCGTCGCGTGTTGCGCGCTGATCTTCGCCGGCGACCGCGGTCCCGGAAAGACGTACTGGTCGCCGTATCAAAAACTGACGCTGACGCCGGTCGTCGAGCGCGGCGAGGTGATACGCCAGGTCCTCGCGACGAACGGCAGTTGGTACCAACAGGTGCTGGACCTGCGGCCGGAGTTCGCGGCGCGGCATCCCGAGCTTTTCCAGCGCATTCCGCTCGCACTGAGCTCGTACAACCTCCCGTATCGCTTCGCGCCGCGGCCGTTGCATTCGGTTCTCATCCTCGGCGCGGGAATGGGCAACGACGTCGCGGCGGCGCTCCGCAACGGCGCGGAGCACGTGACGGCGGTCGAGATCGATCCGCTCATCCTCCAGCTCGGGAAGAAGTACCACCCCGAGCATCCGTACGACTCGCCGCGCGTGAAGGTCGTCATCGCCGACGCCCGCAATTACATCCAGAACGCGCACGACCACTTCGACCTCGTCGTCTTCTCGCTTCTCGACTCGCACACGACGTCGTCGCACTTCTCGAACATCCGCATCGACAACTACGTCTACACGCGCGAGGCGATGGCCGCCGCGAGCCGGCTCCTCGCTCCCGGCGGGACGTTCATCGTCAAGTACCAGGTCGAGCGGCCGTGGATCGCGGGAAGGCTGAATGGGCTGATGACCGACGTCTTCGGACGGCAGCCATTCCAGTTCCAGGCTCCCGGCGGCATCTACGGAACGCCCGGGCGCTTCCTCGTCGTCTGCCCTCAGGAGCGCGCATACGCCACGCTCGCGGATCCGGAGTTTCGGAGATTGCTGATGGAATCACGCCGCATCGTCATGGAGGAGGTCCCGGTCACGACCGACGACTGGCCGTATTTCTACCAGCGCGACCGCGGCCTCCCGGTCGCCGTGGTCGCGATCTCGCTGCTTCTGCTCGTCGCCTGCCTCGCCGGGGCGCGGAGCATCGGACTGCACTCCGCGTCGATCCGGTCGGAGTTCTTCTTCCTCGGTGCCGGATTTCTGCTGCTCGAGGCGCAGATCATCAGCCGGATGGCGCTTCTGTTCGGCACGACCTGGATCGTGAACTCGATCGTCATCGGCGTCCTGCTGCTGCTGATCGTGGCGGCGAACGGCGTCGCCGCACTCGCGCCGAAGCTTCCCTACGAGGTCGGATACGCCGGCGTGATCGTCATGATCGTCGCGGCGTATGCCGTACCGACGCAGGCGCTGCTGTTCGAGTCGTTCGTCGTCCGAGCGACCGTGGCGACGCTCTTCCTCTGCCTGCCGGCGTTCTTCGCCGGCATCGTGTTCGTGAAACGGTTCGCCGCGAGCGGCTTCTCATCCGACGCGATCGGCTCCAACCTCCTCGGCTCGCTCGCCGGAGGAATCCTCGAATCGCTCTCGCTCTGGTCCGGCCTGAAGTCGCTCCTCATCGTCGCGGCGCTCCTCTACGTCGCCGCGTGGGTGAGCTCGCGGGAGGCCGCGCACAAGGTTCTCCAACCGTCATCGTGAGATCGTTCGTCGCTCTTCGCGCCAGCCGCGGAGCGGCGATAGAACGGTAGCCCAAGGCGTCAGCATTGGGACCTCGATTGTTTCAACGTAGGAGCCGCGGAGCGGCGACATCCCTCTACGACCAATGTCGCCGCTCCGCGGCTCGCTCGGAATGGAAAGGCTTTCGTCCCCCAACGCTTACGCGTTGGGCTAACGAGATTTCGCCGCTCCACGGCTCGACGCGGCTCTAATGAATATGAGCGTGCTCGTGATCGTGATGATCGTGGTGATGGTGCTCCAGCGCGCCGCTTTCGACTGAGTTGACGATCTGTTTCGCGAGGTCGCGGAAGGCGGCGGCGGCGACTGAGGTTGGATCGGAGGCGACGATCGGCTGGCCGGTGTCCCCGCCGACGACGACCTTCGGATCGATCGGGATCTCGCCCAGGAACGGGACGCCGAGCATGTCGGCGGTCTTGTGGCCGCCGCCGTGGCCGAAGATCTCTTCCCGCTCGCCGCAGTGGCGGCAGATGAAGTAGCTCATGTTCTCGATGATGCCGAGGACAGGGACGTTGACCTTGCGGAACATCGCGAGGCCTTTACGCGCGTCGATGAGCGCCACATCCTGCGGCGTCGTCACGACGACCGCGCCGGTGAGCGGCACCTTCTGCGTCATCGTGAGCTGGGCATCTCCGGTGCCGGGGGGCAGATCGATGATCATGAAATCGAGCTCGCCCCATTTGACGTCGGTCAGGAACTGGTCGAGCGCCTTCATCACCATCGGCCCGCGCCAGATCACGGGCGTGTCGGGATCGGTGATGAGGCCGAGCGACATGGTCTTGATGCCGTGGTTCTCCATCGGCATGATCTTCTCGTCGCGTTCGTCGATCTGCGGCCGCCCTTCGATGCCGAGCATCATCTGCTGCGACGGCCCGTAGATGTCCGCGTCGAGCAGGCCGACGGTGTAGCCGAGGGCGCGGAGCGCCAGCGCCACGTTGGTCGAGACGGTCGACTTGCCAACGCCGCCTTTGCCCGACGCGATCGCGATTTTGTAGCGGACATTCGCGAGCGGAGCGTCGTTCTGGAGGGTCGCGCCGCCGGGCGTGGCGGCGGAGCGCGGCGCCACGTCGACGCTGACGCTGACTGCCTCGACGCCCGGCACTTTGTTCGCCGCGGCCTCGGCTTCGCGCGCGATCTGCTGCCCCACCTCGGGGCGCTCGGTCGCGAAACGAATGGTGAACGCGACTTTGCCGCCTTCGACCCGCAGGTCGTGGACGAATCCGAATGAAACGATGTCGCGCGACAGCCCGGGGAATTTGACTGTCTTCAGCGCGTCAAGTACCTGTTCCTGAGATGGCATTCCGTTTCTCCTCGCGAAAGCGCTCGTACGAAGCGCGGATGATCGGAATCGCTTCGTCCGAGGAAGAGACGATGGATACCATCTTCATGTCGCCGGGGCTCACCAGCCCCCGCTCCATCATCGTGTCCTCGATCCAGTCGATCAGACCTTTCCACATTGTACCGACGAGGATGAGCGGATGCTCGGTGACGTGCTTGACCTGCAGGAGCTGCCAGACCATGAAGAGCTCGAGCGCCGTCCCGATGCCGCCGGGAACGACGATGAACGCCGAGGAGAGCCGGATGAAATGGTGGAGGCGCGAGAAGAAGGTGCGGTGGCGGAAGACCTTGTCGACGAAGGCGTTGGCGCCTTCTTCGGTCGGCAGATGGATCGCGAGGCCGAACGACCACGCCTTCGACTCCTCCTGCCCCTCCCGCGCGCCGGCGTTCGCCGCTTCCATGAGGCCGGGACCGCCGCCGGTGACGATGTCGACGCCCATCCGCGACAGTTCGGAGCTGAGCTTCTTGACCTCTTCGTAGATCGGATCGCCGCGCTGGATGCGCGAGCTGCCGAAGATCGAGACGCGGTAGTGCTCCACGACCTCCGGCTGGATCTGGTCGAGGTCGTTGATGGTCTCCCAGAGCTGGTAGATCGCCTTGTCCAGGATGTGCGTCGGATCAACGCGCGTCTGTTTCTTCGCCTGAGCCTTGCGGAGCTCTTCGAGTTGCGGGGTGGTGTCGTTCCGTGCGGGACTCGCCATGCCGAGCGAAGCGAGCGAGAGAGGTGCCAGGAACGTAGTCCTCGGTCCTCGGTCCTCGGTCCTCGGATGAGGCTGCTCGAGCACTGGCAATCCGAGGACTGAGGACCGAGGACCGAGGACCGAGGACTTAAAATGTCTTGTGCTCAGGACTCTCGCTCTCGCCCTGTTGCTGGTAGCCACATCGTGCGCCACGCCCGGCCCTTCCACCCAGCCGAACGATCGTGAGTGGAACCAGATCGCGGCGGATTATCAGTGGTTGGACAACCTGCGGAATGCGCAGCCGAAGCCGCCGGCGAATGCGTCGCGGAAGCAGCAGATCGAGCTGATGCTGGCGAATCTGCAGAAGATCGAGCCGGTCTACAACTCCTTTCAGGAGAAGGTGCGCGAGTACTACGACCGGACGCATGACCCGCGCGCGGCGCAAGTCCTGGCGCGCGAGAAGATCATCCTCGGCGACCAATATCTCGTGATCTCAAGGTACGAAAGGGCGCTCGACCTCTATCGCTCCGCCGCCCAGATCGATCCGAGCAACAACGACGCGAAATCGCGGATCACCCTCGCCGAGGGGCGGCGCTACGTCTCCATGTCATCCTTTGCCACGGTCAAGGCCGGCATGAAAGAAGACGACGTTCGCAACCTCATCGGCCTTCCTCGGGAAGATTGGATCAAACAGGTTGTTCAGAACGGGCGTGTCTACTCCGTCTGGATCTATCCGAAGGCGGACGGAGGGGCGTCGGCGGTCTACTTTGACAACGGCGTCGTGTATCACACAAACTGGAACGCCGCCGCGCCTCAGCCGCAGGCGGCTCAGACGAAGTGAAGGGGGAGAGGGCGATGTCTGAAGAAACGCTCACCAACGACGAACAATCCCATTACGAAATCTCACTCACGGCCGGCCAGGCGTTCATCGCCTTCGTCCTGCTGCTGCTCTCTCTCGCGGCATCGTTCGCGTTCGGCCTGATGATCGGCCGCGGCCAGGGCGACGATCGGCTCGTCGTCAAGAAAGAGCCGGCCGTCGTCACCGAGGCCTCGGTCATCCCGAAGAAAAACACCGGCAAGATCGTCGAGCTCGGCGTCGCCGAGGATGACTTCAACAACCCGGCGACAAAAACCGACACGACAGCGACCACTCCGGCGACCACCGAAATCGCCGCGACTGCGACTCCAATCGTCACCCCAAGCACCACGCCCGAGAAAACCGCCGCGCCGACTCCAGTCCCGGCAACCGCACCCGCGCCCGTAGTCTCCACCCCTGCCACCGGCCCCGCCTACGCCCAGCTCCTCTCAACGGGCGACCAGAAGACCGCCGAGGCCCTCGCGGCCAAACTCATCAACGGCGGCTTCAACAACGCCTACGTCGAGCGCACCGCGAACGAAAAGGGGCCGATCTTCCGCGTCCGCGTGAAGTTCTCGTCGGAAATGGAAGCGAAAGCCAGCGAGACGAAGCTGAAAGCGTTCTCGAACGACGTGTGGATCACGATGAAGTAAGTCCTCGGTCCTCGGTCCTCGGTCCTCGGTCCTCGGATGGGCAGAATCCAACTGAGGACCGAGGACTATCAAGTCTTTCGGTAAAACCTCAGCAGGCCGTTCAACATCCGGCCGATTTCGTTCGTCTTCTTGCGAAGATCCTCCGACG
>DASYSN010000547.1:0-2713 GCA_036003305.1 Thermoanaerobaculia bacterium | reverse complement strand
GAGGGGATGATCCCGTAATAGATCGGGTCGCGGACGATCTCGACGATGTAGACCATCGGGTTGAGCTGGATGATCCAGCGCAGCCGCTCCGGAATGATCGAGATCGGATAGACGATCGGCGTCAGATACATCAGCGCCGGCATCCCCGCCTGCACCATCTCGCGGACGTCCGGAAAGAGCACCGACATCGCCGTCAGCGCCAGCGAGACGCCGAACGTGAAGACGCCGACGATGAGGAGGCTCACCGGGACGAACGCCAGCGACGCGTGCATCGGCGAGTGGACCGCGAACATGATCGTGAAGAGGACGATCAGCGAGAGGCCGAGGTTCGCGAGGCCGGAGACGACGATCGAGAGGGTGAAGATCGAGGGGGGGACGCGGACGCGTTTCATCAACGGACCGTTCCACCCGACGCTGAGCATGGCGTTCACGGTCGTCTGCGAAAAGAAGTTCCACGCCACGTACGCCGAGAGGAAATAGGTCTCGTAGTGCGGCGCGCGGCCCTTGAAGAGCGTCGAGAAGACGAGGAGGAAGATGAGCATCAGCAGGAGCGGATGCAGCATCGTCCAGAAAAATCCGAGGACCGAGCGCTTGTACCGGACGGTGAGGTCGCGGTGCACCAGCTCGAACAGCAGGGCGCCGTGGTGGTAGAGGTCGCGCACCTCTTCGCCCGCTTTGAGCGGTTCGCCGGCCACACTCCGGCGCTCGAGGAAGGGGACGGTGGACACCACGGGGTCTTGTACGTGAGCCGCGAAAGCGAATCAAGCCCTCTTACAATGCCGCTCCGGTGCTGCAGCCCTTTCGACGTCCCATCGACTGGCGGCGCGGAGCGGGGAGGCCGAAGGCCGAGCCACCGCGGAGCGTCGACGTCATCATCCCGGTCTACGGAGCTCCGGAGGCGCTGGCGGAGTGTCTCGCGAGCGTCGGCGCGCACACCGATCTGACGCTTCACAACGTACGGATCGTCGTCGACGGACCGCAGAACGACGCCGTCGAGGCGGTGCTCACCCGGCATCCGTTCCCGCTCCTCCGGAACGAGCGAAGGCTCGGCTTCACGCGCAGCGCGAACCGCGGGATGCGCGCCGCGGCGCGCGACGTGGTCCTGCTCAACAGCGACGCCATCGTGACCGCGCGATGGCTCGAGAAGCTGATCGAAGCGGCTTACGCGAACGGCGATACGGGGACGGTGACGCCGCTGTCGAACGACGCAACCATCTGTTCCGTGCCACGCGGCTTCGAGCGCAACCTGATTCCGAGCGGCTACGACGCCGACTCGTTGGGCGCGCTGGTCGAGCGGGTGTCGCAACGCTCGTATCCGGCGATTCCGACCGGCGTCGGCTTCTGTCTCTACATCCGCCGCGCCGTCCTTGACGACGTCGGCTTCTTCGACGCGGAGCAGTTCGGCGGCGGCTACGGCGAGGAAAACGACTTCTGCATGCGCGCGCTCGCGCACGGATGGCTCAACGTCGCGGACGACGCGACGTTCGTCTACCACCGCGGCCATCAGAGCTTCGGCGCGACGCGCGAGCCGCGGCAGGCCGCCGCCGCGCAGGCACTCGAGCGCGTGCACCCGCGCTACATGCCGACGATCGCGGAGTTCATGAAACACGATTCGCTGGAGCCGGTCCGCGCCCGCATTCGCGACGCCCTATGTGGCGCCGGCAATCCTGCCGGCGTATTACGCATCGCCCACGTCGTGCACGGCTGGCCGCCGTTCCAACACGCAGGCACGGAGTTGTACGCGTACTGGCTCGTCATGCGGCAGCGGGAGCGCCATCACGTCGCCGTCTACGCCCGCTCAGCGGAGACGTTTCTGCAGGACGGCGAGGCCGCCGAGTGGGTCGACGGCGGCGTGCGCGTCCGTCTCGTCGCGAATCACTTCACGGCGCGCGATCCGTTCCGGCGCAACGGCCTCCGCAACCGTGCGATCGAGCGCGACTTCGAGCGCTTTCTCCGCGAGGAGAAGCCCGATCTCGTTCACATACACCATCTCGCCGGCCACGCGATGTCCCTCGCCCGCGTCGCGCGGCGCCTCGGCATCCCGATCGTGATGCAGATCCAGGACTGGTTCTTCGTCTGCGCCCGCGTGAATCAGTACGACAGGGACGGAAAGCGCTGCAGCGGCCCGGCGATCGGAAAGTGCGCGCGCTGCGCCGACCTGACGTCGATTCGGCCATCGGGGATCACGAATCGGCTCATGCACGTTCTTCGGCGGCGCGCTGCGAAACGCGCGCTCGCGGCCGCGGACGCGTTCATCGCCGGCTCGGAGGCGGTCCGCGACGACTACGCCGGCATCGTTCCGCGCTCGACGCCGTTCCACGTGATTCCGTACGGCGTCGCGATTGCGCAGTCGAACGAGCGGCGCGGGTCGGTGCGCCAGCCGGTGCGCTTCGGCTACGTCGGCTCCATCTCGCCGCATAAAGGAGTGCACCTCGCGGTCGAGGCGATGCGCGGTATCGACCCTTCCGACGCGACGCTGCACATCTGGGGCGATGCGTCGGCGTATCCCGACTACACGGCGTGCCTGCAGCATCCGGTGGAAGGGAGGTTCGATGAAGGGGAGAAGGAGAGAGTCTTCGCCTCGATCGACGTCCTTCTCGTCCCCTCCATCGGCCTCGAGTCGTTCGGCCTCGCTCCGCGGGAAGCGATGGCGCGCGGCGTACCAGTGATCGCGTCGGAAGGAGGCGCGTTGTCGGAGATGCCGTGCGGAGAG
>DASYSN010000546.1:0-2073 GCA_036003305.1 Thermoanaerobaculia bacterium | reverse complement strand
GCGATCGGTGATCACGGCTTCGGCGGTAAAGGCGCCGCGGTCGTTGTGGACGCGGACGCGCTGGCCTTCCGCGATGCCGCGACGCTCCGCATCGGCGGCATGGATCTCGAGCGTCGGCTTGCCGGCGGAGCGGCGGAGAGACGCGACGTTGACAAAGCTGGAGTTGAGGAACGAGTGGGCGGGCGGGGAGATCAGCGCGAGCGGATAACGGCGCGCGAGGTCCGGGTCGCGCTCTTCCGATTCGTACGGCGGGACGTATGACGGCACGGGGTCGAGACCGAGCTTCGCGACGGCGCTCGAGTCGATCTCGATCTTGCCGCTGGGCATCGGAACGCATGCGCCGGCCGCCCACGGCATGTGCGGCGAGGGAACGTCGATGCGAATGGAGCCGCGCTCGCGCAGCTCTTCGAGCGAGATGTTCGAAACGACCGCTGTCGCCGTGGCGAGCACTTCGCGCAGGATCTCTTCGTCGGTCGCGCGAATCGCCGGCTCGTCGAGGCCCATCGCCGCGCCGAGGCGGCGGAAGATCTCGGCGTTCGGCAGTGACTCGCCGAGGGGTGCGATGGCGGGACGGTTGTACATGAGATAGAGGTGGCCGTAGGCCTTGTGGATGTCCTCGTGCTCGAGCTGCGTCGTTGCGGGGAGGAGGACGTCGGCGTAGTCCGCGGTGTCGGTCTGGAAGTGTTCGAGGACGACGGCGAAGAGGTCGTCGCGGCGCAGTCCTGCGAGGACCCGATCGCGCTCCGGCGCGACCGCGGCTGGATTCGAGTTGTAGACGATCAATGCGCGCACCGGCGGGTCGTCGATGTCGTTGAGCGCTTCGCCGAGCCGCGACATGTTGATGGTGCGCGTTCCGGGAGGGAGCAACTCCTCGCGCTGAAACTTCGCGCTGTTGAAGCCGAAGGTCGCCGATGTCGAGAGCTGGCACCCGCCGGCCGGATCGTTCCACGAGCCGATGACGGTCGGGAGGAGCGAGATGGCGCGAACGGCGTTGCCGCCTCCGCCGTGGCGCTGCAATCCATAGTTGAGGCGGATGAACGCCGGCCGGACCGTCCCGTATCGATGTGCGAGCTGCTCGATCGTCTGCACATCAAGGCGGCAGATCGGCGCGACCTGTTCCGGCGAGTAGTCGGCGAGCACACGATCGCGCAGTTTTTCCCAGCCGAGCGTCATCTGTTCGAGGTAGCCGCGGTCGTACAGCCCATCGCGGAAGAGCACGTGCATGATCGCGAGGGCGAACGCCGCGTCGGTGCCGGGACGGATTGCGATGTGCTCGTCGCATGCGGCCGCGCTGCGCGTCCTCAGCGGATCGATGCAGATCGTCGTCGCGCCCTTCGCCTTCGCCTTCCGGATGAACGGCCAGAGATGGGGATTCGACGTGAGGGTGTTCGTGCCCCACAGCAGGATCAGCTTCGCGTCGCCGACGCGCTCGGTGTCGGTCCCCATCCGCGTCCCGTACGTCGTGTTCAACGCCTCGGTGCCCGCCGCCGCGCAGATGGTGCGGTCGAGCTGGGAGGCGCCGATGGTGTTGAAGAAGCGCGCCGCCATCGCTTCGCTCTGCAGCGCGCCGAGGGTGCCGCCGTATGAGTAGGGAAGGATCGCCTGCGGGCCGTCGGTCGAGCGGAGGATCGCGTTCAGCTTGCCGGCGATGAGCGAAAGTGCTTCGTCCCAGCTCGCGCGGCGGAACTTTCCGTCACCTTTCGCGCCGGCGCGAATCTGAGGGTAGAGGAGCCGATCGGGGTGGTACGTCCGCTCGAGGTATTTCGCCACCTTGGTGCAGAGGAACCCCTGCGTGATCGGGTGGTCGGGATCGCCTGCGATGCGCGTCGCCCGGCCGTTTTCGACGGTCACGAGCATCGAACAGGTGTCGGGGCAGTCGTGGGGGCAGACGGCGCGTATGACGTCGGGCATGGATTCAGCGAATCGGCGCGTTGATGAGTATAGATTGCGGTAACGACTCGGAGGTATTGATGTTCCGAAAACTCTTCTGCGCGGCGTCCGTTGCCGCGCTGGTCGCGTGCGCGTCGCAGCCGCAGAAGGCGCAGACGCCGGCGACCACGACAAGCACTGGCA
>DASYSN010000545.1:0-2732 GCA_036003305.1 Thermoanaerobaculia bacterium | reverse complement strand
CCACGCGAGCCCCTTCCCGTTCTTCAGCGCCGCCGCAATGTCGAGACCGTACGACGTCGTCTTGTCGGCGACCGGGTGAAGCGCCCGCTTGCGCGACGGGATCGGCGGCGGGGTCTGATAGTTCGCCTTCTCGAGCGCCTGGAGCGTCGGCACGAGCTGATCGACGCTGATCGGCTGGATCCAGTCGGTGACGTTGTTGAAGTTCCGCGAGTAGAACGGCAGCGTCGTTCCGCCGGTCGATTCCCAAACGCCGTTGCCGTCGCCGAAGCTCGTGAAGGCGGCGCGGTGCCAGTTGTCGATCACCGCGGCCCAGGTGTAGCCGAGGGTCTGGTCGTTGCGGGTCGTCGGGAGCGTCGCCGCGATCCGCACTTCGTACTTGCGCGCCGGCTGCAGGAAGTAGCCGAACTCGTCGAGGTGATGCGTCTCCCAGTCGACGTTGTAGTCGCGATCGGTCGCCTTCGGCTGGACCACCGCCGGGTGCGCGGGATCGGTGATGTCGGTGACCCGCAGCGCCTTCGCGAGCGCCTCCGACTGCACGCCGGTGGTGAACTCGAGGTAGACCGCCGCGTCGGGGTCGCACTCGCTCGTGCAACTGATCTTCTGCACGAAGAGCGGTGGCGGAAGCTGGATCGTGAACTCCTGCGTCCGCCCGGTGCGGACGTTCTGCGGCCCGCGCGCGAGCTCGCTGTCGAGGTAGACCTTCATGTGCGTGCCGAGCGGGATGTTCGGCTTCGTCTGCAGGACGACGAGGTCGTTGGACGGCGTGCCGAGGACCTTCTCGTCCCAAGCCGTGGCAACGAAGGAGAGGATGGTCGTGCCGTTGCTCGACGCCGCTTTCACGGCGGCTGCCTTCTTCGCGTCGAACGCCTGGATGTCGGCGGGCGACAGGCGCTCGGGGTTGGGGATGTCGGGGATCGTGATCTCGTGCGAGGCGGTCCTGAGTTGCAGATGGTTGACGATCGTCTGCGCGTCGACCGGTTGGTTGAACCGCAATCCGATCGAGACGGAGCCGTCTTCGTTCGTGTAGAACTTCGTCTCCTTCAGTTGGATGGTCGGCGTGACGAAGGAGAAGGTGTACGGCTTGCCGAGCGTGTGGCCGGAGACCGCTTTCGCGTCGGCGTCGATCGTGACCTCGTACTCGGTCGCGAATGGCAACGGCGTCTTCGGATCGGGCGTGAAGATGAGGGTGGTCGTTCCCGACCAGCGATAGGTCCCCTTGATCGCCGGCGCGACGTGGAACCACGGCACGACGAGGTCCTTCGGAATCTTGCCGAGGACGATCATCGGTTCCGAGAACACGACACGAATCTCGTTCGCCTCGGCGAGCTTGGCGATCTCGCCGATCGGCCCCGCTTTGATGATCGTGAGCTTGTCTGCCGCCCGCGCGGCGAAGGATCCAAGAAGGAGCAGGGCAACAGCGAGCGAACGCTTCATCTCAATCATTCTCCCCAAGATTCAATGGAGGTCCGACTACGATCGATCGCGTGACGAGATCGGGGCACAGCAGCGGCACGATCGTGGCGGAAATGTGGCGTAGGGACCGATCGTCTATTTTCGTTCCAAACGGCTGAGAGTGCTGTGACGGGGATCGCAAATGGAGCTGTCGGTTGCCAGTTGCCGGGCGGGTCGGGCCTACATTGATTGGATGCGACATCTTGCACTCCTCCCGCTGCTGCTCCTCGCGACCGCGTTTCTCCCGGCACTGGCGCACGCGCCGCTGACGGCGACTCCCGAGGATGCATTCACGTGCGCCGCGCGCACGCTCTCGTCGCGCGGCTACACGATCATCGACGAAGACGCGACCGGTGGCATCATCCACGCGCAACGCGATCGCCATGCGACGGCGCCTTTCCACGGCGCGAGCGACGTCGACCGGATCATCGTCTCGATCGATCGTGGCCGCGATCCGCAGATGCATGCCCGGGGCGACACCATCCACGAAGGCGGTATGCATCCCAACAACGCCCCGCGAGGGGGTGCCGCCATCGGTCCGATGTCGCGCGAGATCTACGCGGACACCGACGCGGTCGTGAAGAACTGCGCCGGCGGCGCCTAAACCTTCTTCGGCGGCAGATCGCGCGCGTGCGGGTCGTCCTGGAATGCGTGGTGGTTGTGGCTTCCGTCGCAGAAGGGCTTGTTGTTGGAATGGCCGCAGCGGCAGAGGGAGACAACCGTCCGCCCCGCGAGCCCATAGGCCTGCTGCTCCGGATCCTGAATCACGATGTCGTCACCTTCGATGCGCAGCGGACCATTCTTCTGAACCGTAATCTTCATTCGATCTCCTGAAAGGGTGATTCTCGCACGGTCGGAGCCTTCGAGTTTCGATCGCAGACGGCGTGATTGCGAGCCCCGCGCTAGATCATCTCCGGCGCGGTGGGGCGGCCGAAGAGGAAGCCCTGCACTTCTTCGCAGCCCTGCTGGCGCAGGAACTCGAATTGGGCTTCGGTCTCGACGCCCTCGGCGGTCACGCGGAGGTCGAGGCCGTGGGCCATGGCGATGACGGCAGAGACGATGGCGCGGTTGCTGGCGCTTCCTTCGATCTCGTGGACGAACGCCTGGTCGATCTTGACGCTGTCGATCGGGAAGCTGCGGAGGTAGTTGAGCGAGGAATGGCCGGTGCCGAAGTCGTCGAGCGCGATGCGGACGCCCATGTCGCGCAGGCTGCGCATGGTGGCGACGGCGCGCTCGATGTTCTGCATCGCCGTCCCCTCCGTGATCTCGACCTCGAGGAA
>DASYSN010000544.1:0-3977 GCA_036003305.1 Thermoanaerobaculia bacterium | reverse complement strand
ACGTCGCGAAGAAGGTCGTCCTCCGCTCCGGCAGCCACAAATCCTGTCACCCCGCACATGCCGCGTCATACTCTATGCGACGGAGCCCGACCCCTGAACGCCCGCCGAACGCTTCTGCTGATCAACCCCGCCTCGGATTTCCCCACGTACTTCGGTGCCGAGGTGTTCGCGGCCCGCGGGCTGCAGCCGGTGACGCGCATCGCGGACCTGGCGCTCCCGACGCTTGCCGCACTCGCGGAACCGCATCTCGACGTGATCCTGACCGACGAGATGATCGAGCCGGTGGGGTACGACACGGCACCCGATTACGTCGGCATCACGGGCAAAGTCAGCCAGCGCGGACGGATGATCGCGATCGCGCGCGAGTTCCGGCGCCGCGGCATTCCCGTCATCATCGGCGGACCGTACGCCTCGCTCGATCCCGAGGCGCTGCGGCCGCACTGCGACATCCTGGTGCGAGGCGAAGTCGAAGCGATCGCCGATCAGCTGTTCTCCGACCTCGCCGCCGAAACGTGGCGCGACGAATACGTCGGTTCGGCGGTGGATCTCGCGATCAGTCCCGTGCCGGCGTGGCATGGCTATCGGAACGATCGCGCGCTCATCGGATGCGTGCAGACGTCGCGTGGCTGTCCGTTCGAGTGCGAGTTCTGCGACGTGATCCAGTACCTCGGCCGCAAGCAACGCCACAAGCCGCCGGGCGCCGTCGTCGCCGAGCTCGATCTCCTGCATCGACTCGGCTACCGGCTCGTCTTCCTCGCGGACGACAACCTGACCGTGCACCGCCGCCGCGCGAAGGAGCTCCTCGACGAGCTGCGCCGGTGGAACGCGCGCAACGGCGCCGACCGGATGAGCTTCATCACGCAGGTCTCGATCGACGCCGTTCGCGACGACGAGCTCCTCGCCATGTGCGCCGCGGCCGGACTCACTCACGTTTACGTCGGTCTCGAGACGCCGAACAAGGAGAGTCTCCGCGAAGCGCACAAACGCCAGAACCTCCATGGTGACCTCGTCGAAGAAGTGCAACGGTTCCACGCTCACGGAATCAGCGTGACCGCCGGCCTGATCGTCGGTTTCGACGCCGACGACTCCAGCATCTTCGAGCGGCAGTACGAGTTCGCCATGGCGACCGGCATTCCGATCTTCAGCCTCGGCGCTCTCGTCGCTCCGGTGGCGACGCCGCTCCACGCGCGCATGGCAGCCGAGGGACGTCTCTTCGGCGACAGCCCTGAGATGGCCGCGTTGCCGTGGACGACGAACATCGTGCCGGCGCGGATGTCGCGCGAGGAGCTCCTCTCAGGCCTTCGCTGGCTCTGCAACAAGCTGTACGACCCCGCCGCGTTCGGCGAGCGCGTCGTGAAACAGATCGACCTCCTGGCCGAAAGACCAGCGGACGATCAACGCACACATCGGCGAACCCACGAGCAGCGGCCCACCTCTGACACGCTCAAGCTGCTGCGGTCGTTGTCGCAGCTCGGAGAAGCCGAAGCGGAGATGTGGACGCGCATCCGCCGGCGACTGGCTGCGCGTCCCGACCTGACCTCGCACGTCATTCCGGTCGTGCTCCAGTACCTGCAGGTGCGCTACATGTACGACCACGCCGGGTTGTGGGACGCGCGCGCACACGAGGAGTCCCCGAGACGGCCAGCGCCGCTAGGGTCTTTCGGATAATCCGGGGCCGGCTGAGAGCCGGCCCCTACATGAGCGGCTACGGTTGCTGCGACAGCGCGGACTCGGTCCCGATCAGCTGGCCGATCTGCGGGAGCGGGTACGAGGCGTTGCGGTTCTTGACCGCGGCGCCGAAGCCGGGGAAGTCGGTGAAATTGATCGACGACGCGTACTCGGGGCCGATGGTGCCGTGCAGTCCGCTGCCGACGTATTGGAGGAGCGCCATCCACTCCTTCATCTCCTGCACGCCCGGGGTTGACGGCGAGATGTCGACGCGGTTGCCGAGGATGGTCGGGATGTCGGCGAGCACCGTCGTACCGGTGGCCGTCTGGAACGGTGTGATCTTGATCCCGTACTGCGCCTCGACCGCGTTCAGCAGCAGGATCGAGTAGAGATCGGCGGTCACGCGGATGCGGCCGCTCGTGATAGCGGTGGCGCTGCCGGTGTTCTCCGCGTCGGCGGGCGAGAAGCCGGATACCGTGTCGATCGCTCCCACCGCCTTCTGGGCGATGAGCGCGCTCACCTGCTGCGTGCCGACGATCGCCTGCGCGGCGACCTTGCCAAACGCGGTGATGTTCGCGGTCTTCTGCGCGGCCGTCGGATTCGTGTCGTTCAGCGTGACGATCGCGGTGGCGTACGGGTTGCCGGCGTTCGCGGCGGCCAGCATCGCGGCGCCGCCGTCGCTGTCCGCCGAGAAGATGGCGAAGAGCGCCTGCAGGGCCGGCTGCGAGCCCGCGGATACCTTGGCGGTCGTGATCGAGAGCACCGCGCCGGCGGTCGCGTATTTGAAGAAGTCGTACGAACCGGCGTCGGACAGCGTGTATCGGATGCCCGACAGGTTCAGGTAGAACGACGAGCCGACGAGGTTGGCCTGCCCCACGAGCTGCAGCGCCGCGATCTTCTTCACGTCGTTGACGTCGACGTAGGTCGAGATCATCGGATATCCGACGGGAAGCGCCTGCGTCTGGTCGGGCGAGATGCCGAGCGGAAGGACGTTGTAGATGTCGGCGAACGTCAGCGGAATACCGGCCGACAGCGTGCCGCGGATGACGCCCGTGCCGACGACGCCCATCTGGACCGGCGTGAAGTCATAGCCCGGGAGGTTCGCGGGGTTGCCGCCGACCGCGGTGAGCGTCTGCGAGATGATCGAGTTCGGCACGCTCCGAACGGCGTCCGCGGCGAGGTTGCCGAGGCCGTTCGGCGCGAGCACCGGATCGCGGTCGTTCGGCACCATCGTCTGCGCCGCGCTTCCGACCGGGTGGTAGATGCCTTTGCCGAGATCGGTCGGGCTGTAGTCCGGAAAGAACTGCGACAGGATCGGACCGAGGCCGGCGTTCAACTGGTGGTCGGTCTGGTTGACGAGAACCGTCGTCGGAACGTCCGGCTGCAGCCCCGCCTCCTGCGCCGCGAGCGACGCGTTCAGAAGCAGCACGTTGTTGAAGGCGATCGGCTTCACCGTTCCGGCGGCGCGATTCACGTTGACGTCGAAACGCGCGACGTTCGTGCCGTACGAGCCGGCATCGATGATCTGCGTCGTCCAGGTGCCGTTCTTCACGGCGTGGGCGGCGTCGAGCGGCGTATGTGTGTGGCCCGACGCGATGACGTCGATGCCGTGAACGTGCTGCGCGAGCGAGACGTCCTCGCCCGCCGTTCCCGAGGCGTTCGTGCCGGAGTGCGACAGCGCGATGACGATCTGCGCCCCCTGCACGTTGCGCAGGTTGTCGACGATGGCCTGGATCGAGTCGTAGTGCTGCGAGAGCGCGGTGAAGGTGACCGGCGCCGACGCCGGAGCGTCGACCGCCGCGTCCTCGCCCATGAGGCCCAGGAATCCGACCTTCATGCCGTTCGAGAGCGTCTCGACGTACGTCGGCCGGATCAGCTTTCCGGTGCCGACGAACGGCGCGAGGTCGGTGTTGCCGTTGAGGTTCATGTTCGACGCGACGATCGGCGTCTGGAATCCGAATTTGGTCGTCGCCAATGCCAGCATGCCGGCCAGGCCGCGCGGCGTGTAGTCCCATTCATGGTTCCCGAGCGTCACCGCGTCGTAGCGCATCGAGGTGATGAAGTAGAGCGGGAGCGGGTTGCTGCCGAGCGTCAGGTCGTAAATCGTTCCCATCGTCCAGTCGCCCGAGTCGATGAGGATGACTGGATGTCCCGCCGACCTGCGAACGGAGTTCACGTACGCCGCGATGCGCGCGTACGCCCCGAACGTGCTCATCGCGGTGATCGGATCGACGTCGAGGCCGACGTGTCCGGAGCCGTTGGCGTGGTCGTGGATGTCCGTGGTCTGCAGGATCGTGATCGCATCCGCT
>DASYSN010000543.1:0-6708 GCA_036003305.1 Thermoanaerobaculia bacterium | reverse complement strand
GAGCTGGGCCTCCTGGTGCACTTCCTCGCGTGGGGACCCAACTAGCTCGATAAAATCGCGCGCGATGAAACGCGCCGCCCTCCTGTTGTTCGTGCTGTTCGCGCTTTCCGCCGCCGCCGAGCCTGCCGAGATCGCTACCGCCACGGCGAAGCTCCACAAGATCGACGGCTACATCCCGCTGTATTGGGACGCCGACAACGGCAAGCTGATGATGGAGATCTCGCGCTTCGGCGAAGAGATGATCTATCAGACGTCGCTGCCCGGCGGCGTCGGATCGAATCCGATCGGCCTCGATCGCAACCAGCTCGGCGCCACGCACATCGTCCGCTTCGAGCGGGTGGGGCCGCGGGTGCTGATGATCGAGCCGAACTACCGCTACCGCGCGCTCACCGATGACGCCGCCGAACGGCGCGCCGTGGCCGACTCGTTCGCGCAGTCGGTGCTCGCCGGATTCAAAGTCGAAGCGGCGAGCGGGTCGAGCGTTCTCGTCGACGCCACCGACTTCTTCCTGACCGACACGCACGGCGTCTCGCGCGCGCTCAGCGACGCGAAGCAGGGCAACTATTCCGTCGACAAGAATCGCAGCGCGATCTACCTCGAGCGCACGAAGGCGTTCCCGCGCAACACGGAGGTCGAGGCGACGCTGACCTTCGTCACGAACGAGCGCCCGGGCCGCCTGATCAGCGGCGTGACGCCGACCGCCGAGGCGGTCACGGTGCGCGAGCACCATTCGTTCGTGGCGCTGCCGGAGCCGGGATACAAACCGCGCCGCGCCGATCCGCGCGTCGGCATCTTCGGCATCGATTTCGCCGACTACGCCACGCCGTTCACCGCTCCGCTGGAGAAGCACTGGATCGCGCGCCACCGGCTCGAAAAGAAAGACCCGAACGCCGCCGTCTCCGAGCCGGTCAAGCCGCTCGTTTACTACGTCGACAACGGATGCCCCGAGCCGATTCGCTCCGCGTTGATCGAAGGCGCTTCGTGGTGGAGTCAGGCGTTCGAAGCCGCCGGGTTCAAGAACGCGTGGATCGTGAAGGTGCTCCCGCCGGACGCCGATCCGATGGACGCGCGCTACAACATCATCAACTGGGTGCACCGCTCCACGCGCGGCTGGTCGATGGGCGAGTCGGTCACCGACCCGCGCACGGGCGAGATCATCAAAGGCGTCGTCCTCCTCGGCTCGCTGCGCATCCGGCAGGACGTGCTCATCGGCCGCGGCCTCATCCCGCAGTACGAAGAGCTCGGGGACGAGGCGCTCTCGCAACTCGATCCGAAGACGTCTCCATCCATGCTGGCGCTCGCGCGCATTCGCCAGCTCGCGGCGCACGAGGTCGGCCATACGCTCGGCCTCGATCACAACATGGCGGCGTCGACCTACGGCCGCGCCTCGGTGATGGACTACCCGTCGCCGGTCATCAAGATCACCAACGGGAAGCTCGACTTCTCCGACGCGTACGCCAAAGGCCTCGGCTCATATGACCTCTTCGCGATCCGCTACGGCTACTCGCAGTTCGCGCCGGGGGCGAACGAAGACGCGGAGCTCAACCGGATCGCCGCCGAGGCGCCGCTGTTCGTGAAGGACCCCGACGCGCGGCCTGTGAGCGCCGCTCATCCGCTCGGGTCGGTGTGGGATGTGGGGAGTGATCCGGTCGCGGAGCTGCGCCATGAAATCGAAGTCCGCCGCATCGGCCTCCAGCAGTTCGGACTACGGAACCTCGCCGTCGGCCAGCCGCTGTCGTCGCTCGAAGAGATTCTCCTGCCGCTCTACCTGCACCATCGGTATCAGCTCGAAGCGGCGGCGAAGTCGATCGGAGGTTTGAACTACACGTACTCCGTGAAGGAGAAGGGTGCGATTTCGCCGGAGCCTGTCCGGAAGATCGTCGACGCGAAGCGGCAGCGCGACGCGATCGACGCCGTGATGGCGACGCTCGACCCGAAGTTCCTCGTCCTCCCGCAACGCATCCTAGACGTCATCCCGCCGCGGGCTTACGGCCACGAGGGTGGGACCGCGGAGCTGTTCGAGAAGAAGACCGCGCCCGTGTTCGATCCGATTGCGGCGGCGACGGCGTCGATCGACATCACCATGACAGCGCTGCTCGACCCGCACCGCTGTGCGCGTCTGGTCGAGTTCCACGCCGAGAACGCCGCGAATCCGGCGATGTCCGACGTCACCAACCGGCTGATCGACGTCGCGATGAAGAGCGGCAGCGGCTATGACGCGGCGATAACGCGCGCCACGCGCACGATGCTGATCACGAAATTGATGGCGCTCGCGGCGAGCGACACCGATGATCCGCAGGTGCGCGCCGAGGCGGCGTACTCACTGCACAAACTCTCGACGCGGCTCGCGGCGCCGTTCCAGGGCGAGGAGATCGAAGCCGCGCACCGGCGCTCGACGCATGACGACATCGAGAAGTTCCTCGCGCGCACCGATCGCAAGTACCCGACTCCGCCCGAAGTTCCGCCCGGCCCGCCGATCGGAGACTGATGCGCATGCGTAAGTTCATCGCGATCGCAGCGCTTCTCTTTCCGCTGGCCGTGTCGGCCCAGGATCCCGCCCGGATCGCCGCGCACATGCGTTTCCTCGCGAGCGACCTGCTCGAAGGACGCGGCACCGGCACCCGCGGCTACATGATCGCAGCGCAGTACATCGCGTCCGAGTACGAGAAGCTCGGCCTCGAGCCGGGGGCGAACGGCAGCTACTTTCAGCCCGTCCCGTTCGTGAAGACGAACGCGACGGACGACTCGTACATGGTCATCACGCACGACGGTGCAGCCGGTCCGCAATTGAAGTTCGGCGCCGACTTCGCGACTGTCGGCGATCCGCTCCGCGACCAGCTCGACATCGACGCGCCGGTCGTCTACGCCGGCTACGGCATCACCGCACCGCCGCAGAAATACGACGACTACGCCGGGCTCGACGCGAAAGGCAAAGTCGTCGCGATGTTCAGCGGCGCCCCGGCCACATTTCCGAGCGATCTACGCGCGCACTTCGCGGCGACGCTCACGAAGATGGAGAACGCGGCGGCGCATGGCGCGGTCGGCGTCATCTTCCTCCGTGCCGCGCGCGACGACGCGCGCGCCGCGTGGCCGCGCGTCATGCGGCAATACCAGCTCGGCACGATGAACTGGACGGATGCGAGCGGCGAGGCGAAGGGGCTGGCGCCGATCAGCGCGAGCGTGACGATGAACTCGGCCGCGGCGCAGGCACTCTTCGACGAGAACTTCGCGTCGCTCGCTTCGGCGGCCGACAGCGCCGCCGTGAAAGGGCATGCGACCGGCCGCACGATCAACATCCACCTCGCCAGCAAGCACGAGCGCGTTTCGAGCCCGAACGTCGTTGGAATCCTGCGCGGAACCGATCTCGCGAAAGAGTATGTCGTCTACTCCGCCCATCTCGACCACCTCGGCATCAGTGCGCCCGTTGACGGCGACTCGATCAATAACGGCGCGCTCGACAACGGGTCCGGCATCGCGGCGATGCTCGAAGTCGCGCGGCTGTTCGCCGGCGCGAACCGTCCGCGCCGGTCGGTGCTCTTCCTCGCGACCACCGGCGAAGAGAAGGGGCTGAAAGGCGCCGACTACTTCGCGAACAACCCGACCGTCCCTGCGAGCGCGCTGGTCGCCGACATCAACATCGACGAGATCTTCATGTTCGCGCCGACGCGCGACGTCGTTCCGATCGGCGGAGAGCACTCGACGCTCGGCGACGCGGTCGCGCATGCCGCCGCGAAGATGAAGCTCGAGATCAGTCCCGACCCGCAGCCGGAGGAAGTCGTCTTCGTCCGCAGCGACCAGTACCCATTCGTCAAGCGCGGCGTTCCAGCGGTGTACGTCGGCTCGGGCTACAAGCCGGTCGACCCGAACGTCGACCTCATCCAGCGGATGGAGCAGTGGGAACAGACGATCTACCACTCGCCGAAGGACGACATGTCCCAGCCGCTCGACTTCACCGTCGGCGCGATGGTCGCGAAGTTCGATTACCTCCTCGGCGACGAAGTCGCGAATGCCTCATCGCGTCCGCAGTGGCGCAAAGGCGACTTCTTCGGCGACATGTTCGGGTATCACTGACGCGGTTCTTTGATCGCCGCCGCGATCTCGCGGAAATAGGCTTCGCGCGCGAGGTCGCCGCGGTCGTGCATCTCGCGCGGGAGGTAGAAGCCTGTCTGTGCGAGGATCGTGTTCAGGATCCGTTTGGACGAGTCGTCGGTGCGTTTCTTCAGCGCGTCGAGGTGCAACGCGCGAATCGCGTCGGCTGAGGTCTTCGACGTCGCTACGATCCGCTCGGCGTTTGCGAGCGCCTCCGCCTCTTCCTGCAGCTCGCGATCGAGCTTCTTCTGCGCCTTTTGGTACTCCTTCGCGTCGACCGTTCGCGACGAGAGGGCGGAGGTATCGTGCAGCCCCTCGTAGTCGCGACCGATGTACTGCAGGAGGCGCCAGCGCGGAAGGATCGGCATCGCAGCGGCGCGGGACAGGTCCTCCTGCCAGAGCTTCTCGATCAGCGCGGCGTCGCGCGGCCGCGTCCCGTTGCGCATCTCGCGGAGCGTCAGCCACGCCAGCGCCTCGCGTCCGACCGCAGACGGCATCCACTCGTGAGTGCCGCCGAACTCCTCGATCCTGTGCTCGATGCCCGCTGCCGTGAGCTTCTTCTCGAGCTCCTGCATCTCGGAATAGTTGAAGTCGCGTGTGCCGACGGTGCCGAAGAACGCGAACTTCATCGAGGCGTCCGGTTGCCGGTCCGCCGGAAAGCCCGCGCCGGCGCCGATGATCGCGCTGATCGTCCCTGGCGCCTTCAGCGCGAGAATGACCCCCGCTCGCACCGTTCCGGAGAAGCCGGCGATGTAGGCGCGTTTGTCGTCTATCGAAAGCTTCGCGTGCGTGCCGGTCCACATCTCACGCATCGCGGTGACGTTCGGACTATTCGACTCGTCGCTCGCCGATTTATACGAACTGGCGATGATGAATCCGAGCTCGTCCGCGGCCGCCCGGAGGGACTGCAGCGGTTCCTCCGCGTTCCCGCGGGCGTCGAGCGCGTAAACGATCGGCCACGTTTTCTTCGCGTCGTAATTCGATGGAAGAAAGATCTCGTATGCGTCGTCTTTTGCTCGGGCGGAACCGGCGAAAAGGAGCAACAGGAGCAGGATTGCGCGCCGCATCGCTGGCATATGATACCGACCCGCTGTAGCAATACCCTCAGGAGACCGCATGGCCATCACGGCAGAAGAACGCAAAGCGGATCTGGTCGACCGCATCGCTAAAGAAGCGAGCAAACGGGTCGGCGAGCCGCTTTCCGAGAGCGCGGAGCAGTTCGTCCGCCGCTATTTCGCCCTCGTTGCCCCCGACGACATCATCTACTCCTCCTTCGAGACGCTCCTCGGCGGAGCGCTCTCGCTCTTCGAATTTGCGGCGCAGCGCAATCCCGGCACCGCGAAGATCCGCATCTTCAACCCGACGCAGGAAGACAACGGCTGGACGCTCGAGCACACCGTCATCGAGATCGTGAACGACGACATGCCGTTCCTCGTCGACTCCGTGAGCGCTGAGGTGCACCGGCGCGACCGCAACATCCACCTCCTCATCCACCCCGTCTTCCGCGTGCGTCGCGACAAAAAGGGCAACCGGATGGAGCTGTCCACGACCCTCGGCGCCGCGAGCGACGCCGTCGTCGAGTCGATGATGCACGTCGAGATGGACCAGGAGACCGATCCTGCCGAGATCGAATCGCTCCGCACCGCGATCGAGCGCGTGCTCGCGCAGGTGCGCATGTCCGTCACCGACTTCAAGGCGATGCGCGAACGCCTCGCCGCCGACGTCGCTGAGCTCGAGATCGCGAAGCCGCCGATGCCGCAGGAAGAGGTCGACGAAGCGCGCGCCTTCCTCCGCTGGCTCGACGACGGCAATTACGTGTTCCTCGGGTACCGGCGCTACGGCTTCGACACGCGGGGCGGGAAGGACTATCTCCCCGCCGACGCGAAATCGGGCCTCGGCATCCTCCGCGAGATGCGGCCGGAGTCGGTGAAGCGCTCGCAAGAGCCGCTCACGGCCGAATTCAGCGACTACGCGCGGCAGAAGAACCTGCTCGTCGTCACGAAGGCGAACTCGCGCAGCGTCATTCACCGCCCCGTCCCGATGGACCGGATCGGCATCAAACGCTACGACGCGAAAGGGAATCTGATCGGCGAGGATCGCTTCCTCGGTCTCTTTACGTCCGCCGCGTATTCGCGCAGCATTCGCGAGATTCCGATGCTGCGCCTCAAGGCGCGCCGCGTCATCGAGCGCGCCGGCTTCGACCCGCACTCCCACAACGGCAAGGCGCTCGTCGACATCCTCGAGACCTTCCCGCGCGACGAGATCTTCCAGATCACTGACGACGACCTCTTCCACATCGCCTGGGGCATCCTGCAACTGCAGGAGCGCCAGCGCGTGGCGCTCTTCATGCGCCGCGACCTGTTCGAGCGCTTCGTCGCCTGCTACGTCTACGTTCCGCGCGATCGTTACACGGCCGAGTTCAAGGACCGCGCGCGGCAGATCCTCGAAGAGGCGCTGAACGGCCGGGAGACGCAAGTTTACGACTCGATCACGTCATCGGCGCTCGCGCGCGGACTCTTCGTCGTCCGCGTCACGCCGGGCGCGATCCCCGAGGTCGACGTCAAGCGCGTCGAGGCGCACCTCGGCGAGGCCGCGCGCACGTGGAGCGATCGCCTGCTC
>DASYSN010000542.1:0-10681 GCA_036003305.1 Thermoanaerobaculia bacterium | reverse complement strand
TTCTTCACCTTGATGCCGAACTCGCTCTCGAGCATCACCACGATCTCGAGGGCGTCGATCGAGTCGAGGCCGAGGCCACCGGCGAACAGTGGCTCCTCGTCGGCGATGTCGGCCGGCGTCATGTCTTCGAACTTGAGCCGCTCGATGAGCAGCTCCTTGAGCTTCGTCCTCAAATCCACTTTTGTCATTGTCACATACCGGCCGCGCCGGGCAGCGCGCTCCACTCGATGCGCGGCGCGAACCCGAACCGGTCCTGCAGCCGCACCAGCGAAAAGAAGATTGCCAGCATCATTCGATCAAACCGCGACGAGAAAACATTCCCGCCCAGCAGCCGGACGATCGCCATGAACATCGTACGCGGCGGATCCGGATGGAGCAGCATCTCAATGAACGGACGCCGGTAGAAGTTCTCGATGAAGCGAAGATAGCGGTCGATCGCCGTCTGCGTCGTTTGCTGATAGCGCAATAGCCCTCGCATTGAGCCGGTGCGGAGCTTCTCGGTGACTGCATCCGCGAGACGCGATGACGAGATCATCGCGATCAACACACCGGTCGAGAAGATCGGATCGAGGAACCCTGCGGCGTCGCCGGAAACGGCGAAGTTCTCGCCGGCGAGCGTCGAGACGCGATACGAGAAATCTTTCCGCTGCCGAACCTCCATCGTTTGTTCGGCGTCCTTCATCAACTCCGCGACATAAGGAGTCATCGCAATGGTCCGCGCCAGGAGCTCCTCCGGCTTCAGTCCGGATTCAATGACGGTCTTCCGATCGATGACCAGTCCCACGCTCATCTTGTCCTCGGCCAGCGGGATCATCCAGAACCAGCCATCGCGAAGAACGACGACAACGGTGTTGTACCGATCAGGCCCTTCCCCCATCCGGACGTTCCGGTAATGCGAAAAGATCGCCGTCTTCTTCAGTGACTCGACGCTGACGCGGCACCCGGTGGCATGCGCGAGCAACGCCCCGTGGCCGCTGCAGTCGATGATGAACCGTCCCTCGTGCCGCTCACCCTTCGTCGTCTCGACGGCCGCACGACTCTCATCTGACAGGTCGACGCGTGCGATCGCCGTCCCTTCATGAACCTCGACGCCGTTCTCGCGCGAATGCTCGAGCAGGATCTGGTCGAACCGCGACCGCTCCACCTGGAACGATCGCCGGTACGGCGGCTCGAGGTTCTCGCTGAAGCGGAACACCTTGCTCGCCGAGCCGTCGGCCGTGACGAATGCGCCGCCGTACTTCGGAAAGAAGCCGCCGGCGAGAAGCTTTTCGGAAATGCCAAGACGCTGGAAGACGTCGTTGGCGTACGGAAGCAGCGACTCGCCAATCTGAAAACGGGGGAAGCACTCGCGCTCGAACAGCGCTACGCGGAAGCCTTCGCGGGCCAGGAGTGTTGAGGCGGTCGATCCGGCGGGGCCGCCGCCGATGACGATGACGTCGTGCATGACAGAATCAGAAAGCATGCTGCCACGCTTTGTCGACCTCGTCGACAGCGATCCGGACGCCGTCGCTCTGGTCGAGCATGACCGCGTCGTCACCCGCGCCGCACTGCTCGCCCGCGCCCGCGAGCTCGCGCCGGGTTTCCGCGCGGGCGAGCTGACGGCGCTGCAGCTCCCGAACTCCGCCGAGTTCGTCGCGACGTTCCTGGCGGCGGTCGACCGCGGTGCGATCGTCGTCCTCTTCGACCGCGATGCGCCTAGAAGCGAAGTGACCGCCGTCATGCGGTATTTCGGACGGCCGAAGCTGCCGGACGATGCCCGCGTTCTCAAACTCTCCTCGGGCTCGACCGGGATGCCGAAGGCGATCGTCTGTTCGATCGACAACCTAGTCGCCGATGCGCGCAACATCTGCTCGACGATGGGCATCCGCCCGTCGGACAAGAACCTCGGCGCGATTCCGTTCTCCCACTCGTACGGCTTCTCGAACCTCGTGATGCCGCTGCTGGTCCAGGGGACGGCCGTCGTCGTCTCGAACGAGTACCTCCCGCTCTCGCTCCTCGGGCTCGCGAACCGCCATCGCTGCACGGTCGCGCCGCTGATCCCGATGGTGTTCGAGCACCTCGCATCGCTTCCGGCCGACGACGGACAATTCGAGACCGTCCGGACGTTCGTCTCCGCGGGCGCGCCGCTGCTGCCGTCCACGTCCAAGCGCTTCCGCGACCGCTTCGGGACCGACATTCACTCGTTCTATGGCTGCAGTGAGGTCGGCGGAATCGCGTACGACCGTACCGGCGGCGCGGTGGAGCGCGGAACGGTTGGAGTCCCGATGAAGCAGGGCGCGAATGTGGCCCTCGGCTATCTGCTCGACGAAAACACATTCATTCCGTTCGAAGGAAAGTTCACGCCGGACGACATCGTCGAAACCCGGGAGAACGGAGAGATTGCGCTCGTCGGCCGCGCCAGCGACTGGATCAACACCGCGGGCAAGAAGGTGAATCCCCGTGAGGTCGAGCAAGTGATCCTGCAGATCGAGGGCGTTCGCGACGTGAAGGTCTACGGCGAGCCGGCCGGCTCGCGCGGCGAGGTCGTCGCGGCGGCGGTCGTCGCGGACAACGTCACGCGAGAGATGATTCGCGATTTCTGCCGCTCACGCCTCTCCTCGCACAAGGTCCCGCGGATCGTGAAACTGATCGACGCGATCCCGGTCGATGAGCGCGGGAAAGTGAAGCGCGCGGCGCTGGCTGCGTTGTAGTATCCGCGCCCTCATGTTTCACTCCCTGTTCGCCTCCTGGATGCAGTTCGTCCTCGACTACGGCTACCTCGGCGTGTTCGTGCTCATGGTGTTCGAGAGCACGGCGCTGCCGGTGCCCGCCGAGGTCGTGCTGCCGCCCGCCGCGTTCTGGGCGGCACAGGGAAAGCTGAACATCTGGCTCGTCATCCTTGCGGCAACCGCCGGCTCGTGGGTGGGTTCGGCGGCGAGCTACTGGGTCGCCGTGAAGCTGGGCCGCCCGATCATCGAGAGGTACGGCAAGTACGTCCATCTCTCGGCGGATCGTCTGCGGAAAGCGGACGCCTGGTTCGAGGAGTACGGTGGCGGCGGCATCTTCGTGGCGCGCCTGCTCCCTGGGATTCGCCACCTGATCTCCATTCCGGCCGGCCTGTTCCGGATGAACTTCACCGTCTTTTCCCTGACGACGATCGCCGGCGCGGGCCTCTACAACGCCGCCCTCTCCTGGTTCGGCATGCGCGTCATCGGCGACCAACCCGCGCTGATGAAAGACCCCGACGCGCTGCGCAAGGTCCTCTCGTCCAAGTCCGAATGGCTGATCGGCTTCGCCCTCGTCATCGCGGCGCTCTACGCCGTCATGACGTGGATGCAGCGACGCGCCGCAGCGCGGCGGGCATAACTGTCAGCGGTGCGAAGCCGGATGTCGTTGATGTGAAGCCGGATGTCACTGGCAGCAAGCGAGATGTCACTGGTGGGGAGCCTAATATCACTGGTGGCAAGCGAAATGTCACTGGTGCGGGGCCGAATATCACTGGTGGCAAGCGAAATGTCACTGGTGGACGGGGATCTAACAGTGTCGCGAGCCCGCGCGACACTGGTGGGAAGCCGCGCGACACTGGTAGCGTGGGGAGCGACAGCGACATTCCGGCGCGCGACCGTGGCGGGATCGGGCGCGACAGGGGCGGGAAGCCGCGCGACACATGTAAGAACCGCTGCGGCAGTGACATTGCGGCGCGCAACGGTGGCGGGACCGGCCGCGACAGTGGCGGGAAACCGCGCGGCGGCGGCAATTTCGCGCGCGGCGGCGGCAATTTCGCGCGCGGCAGCGGTGGAAAGCCCCAGGAGGTAGGTTCAGAGCGGACTTACAGCACGTTCTGTAACTCTTCACGCGTTAAACGGGTATCGCGCAACACTTTCCCGAGCAGACCCGGACCGATATTTTCGCCCGAGTGAACCGGTACGACGGTCGTTCGGCCGTCCTGGTGCCTCAGAAAATGATGGCTTCCTCTGACGCGGATGACAGCAAATCCGACCTTACCGAGAGCCGTGATGAGCTGGCGGCCCGTGACTGCGGAGAACTGAGTCACAACGAAACGCGCTGAATCCCGATGAAGTTCAGGCGTTCTTGAGGAACTTCATCGCTTTCGATATACAGCTCGATCGCCTCGCGGATCCGCGACATCAACTCATCCAGCGAACGCGCCTGCGTGTGGCAGCCAGGGAGGATGGGTACGGAGGCTACGTAATAGCCTTCCTCGTCCTGCTCGACCACCACATCAAAATCTCGCATCCGGTCCCGATTCTACGCCGCCGACGTGCCGTGGCACTTCTTGTACTTCTTGCCTGAGCCGCACCAGCACGGATCGTTGCGGCCGATCTTCGGCTCGGTGCGTTTCGCGGGCGCGGGCGCCGAGGAGCCGCCGGAGCCCGAGAAGGTCATCGGCTGCTGCTTCGGCTTCTTCGGAAGCGGCATGGAGCGCTGGACGCGCTGCACTTCCTCCTCACGCTCTCCCTCGCGCTCGACGATCACGTCGATCTTCCAGAGGTACTTCACGACGCGGTCCTGGATGCGCTCCATCATTTCCTGGAAGAGGTCGAACGACTCCTTCTTGTATTCGACGAGCGGATCGCGCTGGCCGTAGCCGCGGAGGCCGATGCCTTCCTTCAGGTGATCGATGTTGAGCAGGTGGTCCTTCCACTGCTGGTCGATCACCTGCAGCAGGAGGTACTTCACGTGCAGACGCATGGCGTCCGCACCGATCGCGCGCTCTTTCTCGTCGAACCTGCGATTGACCGCCTCGATGAGCTTCTCGCGCGCCTCGTCGCGGCGGGTCGACTCCATGTCGATGCCGGACGATTTCAGATCGACGCCGAAGTAGTCGTACAGCTCGGCGTTGAGCTCCGTCTCGTTCGGATGCTCGCGTGCGTCCTCCGGCCAGTGCGTGTCGATGAGGAACTCGACGATGTCGTCGGCCGCGTTGAGGATGTACTCCTTCCCCTCGCGCTCTTCGAGGATCGACCGGCGCAGCGTGTAGATCGACTCACGCTGCTTGTTCATGACGTCGTCGTACTCGAGGAGGTGCTTGCGCGCCTCGAAGTTGCGGCCCTCGACCTGCTTCTGCGCGCGCTCGATGGCGCGGGTGACCATGCCGTGCTCGATCGGCACGCCCTCTTCCATGCCGAGGCGCTGCATCAGCCCGGAGATGCGATCGGAGCCGAAGATGCGCATCAGATCGTCTTCGAGCGACAGGTAGAAACGCGACGAGCCGGGATCGCCCTGGCGTCCGGAACGGCCGCGGAGCTGGTTATCGATACGCCGTGACTCGTGGCGCTCCGTGCCGACGATATGCAGACCGCCGAGGCGCACCACTTCATCGTGGTCGATTTGCCACTGCGTCTTGATCTCTTCCTCGATGCTCTTTCGCTCCGCGGGATCGGCGACCTCGCGCGTCTTCTGGGCGGCGAGGAACTCCGGATTGCCGCCGAGGAGAATGTCGGTGCCGCGGCCGGCCATGTTCGTGGCGATCGTGACGGCGCCTTTGTGGCCGGCCTGCGCGACGATCTCTGCTTCGCGCTCGTGGTACTTCGCGTTCAGGACGACGTGCGGCACGCCCTGGCGCTTGAGCATCGAGCCGAGGAGCTCCGACTTTTCGACCGAGATCGTGCCGACCAGCGAAGGCTGACCTTCCTGACTCCTCTGCTTGATGTCCTTGATGATCGCTTCGAACTTCTCGCGTTCGGTACGGAAGACGAGGTCCGCCATGTCGTTGCGGACCATGGGACGATTCGTCGGCATCACCACGACTTCGAGGTTGTAGATCTTCTCGAACTCCGCCGCTTCCGTGTCCGCCGTACCGGTCATGCCGGCGAGCTTGTCGTACATGCGGAAGAGGTTCTGGAACGTGATCGTGGCGAGCGTCTGGTTTTCCGCTTCGATCTTCACCCCCTCCTTCGCCTCGACCGCCTGGTGAAGGCCGTCGCTCCAGCGGCGTCCCGGCATCAGGCGTCCGGTGAACTCGTCGACGATGATGACCTCACCGTCCTTGACGAGGTACTCGACGTCGCGCTTGTAGAGCGTGTGGGCGCGAAGCGCCTGCTGCACGCAGTGCAGCGTGTCCATGTTCGCGGGGTCGTAGAGGTTGTCGACGCCGAGGAGCTTCTCGGCGTGCGCCACGCCTTCCTCGGTGAGAACGGCGGTGTGCTGCTTCTCGTCGATTTGGAAATCCGTCTCGGCGATGAGGCGCGGGATGATGCGGTCGGTCATGTAGTACTTGTCGACCGACTCCTCCGAGGGACCGCTGATGATGAGCGGCGTACGCGCCTCGTCGATGAGGATCGAGTCCACCTCGTCGACGATCGCGTAAACCGGATCGCGCTGCACCATCGACTCGAGGTCGAACTTCATGTTGTCGCGGAGGTAGTCGAACCCGAACTCATTGTTCGTGCCGTAGGTGACGTCGCAGCGATACGCTTCCTGGCGCTCGCGGTCACCGTGATGGTTCTGGATGACGCCGACGGTGAGGCCGAGGAACTTGTAAAGGCGGCCCATCCACTCGGAGTCGCGGCGCGCGAGGTAATCGTTGACGGTGACGACGTGGACGCCGCGGCCGGTGAGCGCGTTGAGGTAGACGGCGAGCGTGGCGACGAGCGTCTTTCCTTCGCCCGTCCTCATCTCGGCGATCTTCCCGCGGTGGAGCACCATGCCGCCCATGAGCTGGACGTCGAAGTGCCGCATGTTCAGCACGCGCTTGCCCGCCTCTCGGCAGACGGCAAACGCCTCGGGGAGGATGTCGTCGAGAGCGAACTGAAGGTCTTCTTTCGCCGTTTTGACGGTGTTCTCGTCGCGCGGAACTTCCTTTTTCGCTGCTTCGACCGCCTCGACCTGGGGCCGGATGCGCTCGCGGAACTCGGCCGTCTTCGCACGGAGGCCATCGTCCGAGAGGGCGCTGATCGCGAGCTCGAGTGCGTTGATCTGGGCGACGATCGGCAGCATCCGCTTCACGTCGCGCTCGTGTTTCGAGCCGAAAATGGCTGTAAGGACTTTATCTATCATAAGTTTCAGTCGAAATCGCCGCCTCTCGGCGGGAAAACGCGTAGGGTATCAAACCGAATCCTTCCCGGAAGAATGCCGAGAAATGTGACCCCGCTCACGTCGGAATCGGCTTCCCATCATTAAATGGGATATCATTCATTCCCGACGCCCATAGCCACATCCAGTAGTTAACGGTCCGAACCTGCAAGGAGGAGTTACCTATGCGTTACCCCCGCCTTCTCTTGGCGGCTGCCGTCGCGCTGCTTTTCGCGACGAGCGCCCTCGCCCAAACACCGTCGTTGACCATCACCCCGAACCAGTTCTACCTCTTCTCGGCCGAGGAGACGATGGATCTTCAGACGGACTCCGTCTTCGGCTCGGATCACAACGACCTCGTGTTCAGCGGCCCAGACAACTTCACGTTCACGATCGACGGATCCTCGTCGAACCTCCTCGCGGACGTCTCGGTGCCGAATACTTATTTGCTCGGCACCTGGTCGTTGACCGTGAACGCATTCGACACCCCTGCCGGGCCGCCGCGCGCGATCGGCCCTGCCACGATCACGATCGTCGAACGCCCGCAGACCGATCCTCCGATCCTGAACATTCCGGACGGAATCACCGTCGCTGCGACCAGCACATCGGGAGCGATCGCGACGTTCTCCGTTTCCGCGATCAACGATGACGGCTCGCCCGTTCCGGTAACGTGCGATCACAACTCCGGCGACCTTTTCCCGCTCGGCGCGACGGACGTGCATTGCTCCGCGACGAACTCATTTGGCACGACGCTCGGCACATTCCCGGTCTTCGTCTCCGACCTCACGGCTCCTGTGCTGCACCTCCCGGCGAACATCGTCACTGCGAGCACGACGGTGACTTACACCGTCACGGCGACCGACGACCTCGATCCGAGTCCCACGGTCTTCTGTTCTCCGGCATCAGGTTCGACATTCGCCCCGGGCGTGACGACCGTCCAGTGCACGGCAGTCGACAACTTCGCAAATTCTTCGGTCGGCACGTTCACTGTCACCGTCGTCACCAGCCCGCCGACGCTCACGCTGCCGTCCGACATCACGGCAGAGGCGACCAGCTCCGCCGGCGCGGTCGTGACCTACACCGCAACGGCCGACGAGGATGCGTCCGTCGTCTGCAACCCGGCATCCGGCTCGACGTTCCCGCTCGGTACGACGACGGTCAACTGCAGCGCAACGAACGTCCTGAACCAGACCACGACCGGCTCGTTCCACGTCAACGTCGTCGATACCACCCCGCCGACGCTCGCGCTGCCGTCCGACATCACGGCCGAGGCGACCAGCCCATCGGGTGCGGTGGTCACGTTCAACGCGACAGCCACCGATCTGGTAGACGGCAGTGTCCTCGTGCACTGCACGCCGGCGTCCGGCTCGACGTTCCCGCTCGGCACGACCTCGGTGCAGTGCAGCGCGACCGATCTCCACAACAACACCGCCACCGGCAGCTTCAACGTGACGGTGCAGGACACCACGCCGCCGACGATCACGAGCCTCACGGCCAACCCGGCAACGCTGTGGCCTGACGATCACAAGATGATCAACGTAACGATCACCGGCACCGCGACCGATCTGGTCGACACGAACCCGACGCTGCAGATCATCTCCGTCACGTCGGATCAGCCGGTCGTCACGAACAGCAACGGCGACCAGTCGCCGGACTGGGTCATCACCGGCGCCATGACGCTGCAGCTCCGCGAAGAACGCGTGAACGGCGTGGATCGCACCTACACGATCACCGTCGCGGCGACCGACTTCAGCGGCAACACATCAACCTCCACCGTCCAGGTCCAGGTGACTCAGTCCTCCGGGAACCACCGGGCCGTTTCGCACTAATCGTCAACTCGGCACACTCCAGCCCCGCGGTCGCGCAAGCGATCGCGGGGCTTTTCATTTCCCGGTCATCGAGCTGAGACGATCGAGCGCCAGGTATGTCTGGTGGCCGAGGAACACGACGAGCGCGAAGTAGACGGTGGCGATGCCGGCGCGCTGCGTCAGGGTGACGTCGTAGAACTTCTGGTCGTCCTTTTCGCGAACGATCGACGCATAGACCTGGAACGCGGCGAGAACGAGAACGACGATCATCAGCGGATTCGGCTGCTTGACCGTCTTGTAGACCACCGCGCCGAAGCCGAGGACCCACATCCATTTCGTCACCGCCGCGGAGATCCGTCCGCCGTCGAGCGGCCCGAGCGGGAGTAGGTTGATCAGATTGATGATGAATCCGACCGAGGCGATGAGCAGGTACAGCGCGTTGCCGGACGATTTGAAGATCTGCAGGCAGATCAGCGACGCCGCGGTACCGGCGATCGGACCGGCAAGCCCGATCTGCGCGTCGTCATAGGCGGAGCGCGGCTGGTCCTTCAGGGTGACGGCGCCCCCGATGAACGGGATGAAGACCATGAATCCCGCGCGTAACCCTTTGGCGCGGATCACGAGCGCATGACCCGTCTCGTGGATGAACGTGATCAGGACGAATCCGACGACGAGGCCGATCGGAAACTTCGTGGCGTAGGCAGCGATGGTGATCGCCATCGAGCCGCCTGCGATAGCGTACTGCATCGCGCCGAAACCTTCGAACGGATTGACGAACAGCGACCGCGTCCCCTCCGCGAAGAGGAGGAGGAACGCTTTGAGCTTCAGCAGAGCGATGCCCACGGCGACCACCGTCCCGGAGAGGATTCGCGGTAGCCAGTGGCGTTTGGGTGGCGGTGAGGCGGGTTCCATTTCAGTGCTTAGTGCACAGTGCTTAGTGCATAGGTCAGGCATCGCCTAAGCTCTAAGCACTCAGCTCTAAGCACTCCAAACGATACACTTCGCGCCGTGCCTGCAGAAGCGCCTGTCGAAGCGACGGAGCAACTCCGCGTCCAGCTTCGCGACCGCGGCTACCTCACGCACGGCATCGAGCGGTGGTTTGCCCTCGATCCGTGGAGCTCGCGGGCGTTCTGGATCGAGCTGACGATCGTCGCGGCGAAGGCGGCCGCGTTGTTGGCGCTCTTCGCCGCGTTGGCGCCGGTAGCCATCATGCTGGCGCGCAATCACCCGCTCAGCGCCGTCGAGACGCTCCTCATGACGCTCCTCTACGGCGCGACGGCGTTCGTGGCGAGCGGCGTCTTCATCGTCATCGTCGCGCTGGTGATGAAGCTACGCCCTGAGCTGGCCATCGACACGCCCCGCGCGCTGCTCGCAATCTCGTTCCTCGCCTCGGCCGTGCTCGCGCTGCCGATCGCGTTCTGGTGGTCCCGCTTCGACGCACCTCCGACCGTCCCGGAACTCGCGATCGGCGGTGCGCTCATCGTCATCTTCTTCGTGATCTCGACGATCGTGATCTCGGCGGCGCTCCTGTCGTTTTCCGTTTACGAACTGCAGCGCGTTCCGGCCATCCACCAGAGGCCGCGAACGCTACCGATGACGATCGCGGCGGCCGTCCTCCTGGCGCTCCTGTTCATTCCGGCGTACGCCGCCCAGGAAAAACGAGCGGCCGCGGCGCCGCTGCAGGTCGTCACGACACCGACGATGCGCCGCATCGCGCTGGTCGCCGTCGACGGCCTCACGTACGACATCTTCGAATCGCGGCCGGCGCTCGCGAACGCTTTGCCGCACGCCGAAGCCGCCCGCCCGATGCCGGGCGAGTCAGCAACGGAGCGCTGGGCCTCGGTCGGTACCGGCGTTCC
>DASYSN010000541.1:0-3618 GCA_036003305.1 Thermoanaerobaculia bacterium | reverse complement strand
CAGCGCCTTCACGTCCACCACTGCGTTACGATCTTTTCGGGCCATCGAGTTCTTCTCCTGTTCGTTTTGTTTTGGCGAATCGAACTTACAGGAGATCTCCTTGGCCTTTCTCTTTTTGCAGAACTATCCGGACACTACCGTGGCGCGGAGCGCCGGGTGAGGGGCGCGCCCCGCCCCAAGTCATATTTCCCGCCATGGTTCGCGCCACCGCCGCACGTGCGACAGCCCTTCGAACCAACGGTTCGCACCCCCGCCGCACGTGCGACAGCCCTTCGAACCAACGGTTCGCAGCCCCGCCGCACGTGCGACAGCCCTTCGAACCAACGGTTCGTACCCCGGCCGCACGTGCGACAGCCCGACGAACCAACGGTTCGCGCCCCCGCCGCACGTGCGGCAGCCCACGAACCAACGGTTCGCGCCCGCGCCCCAACTGGGACAGCCTCACGAACCACCCGCGACCGACCGTGTCTCTCCCATGGTGGGGGTATGCGATGGTGTTGCCGAGGCGGTTGTTCCTCGCGGCGTTGGTCGTTGTATTCGCGATGCGGTGCGAAGATGCCGAGAAGAAAGCTCGATACGTCAAGGCGCCGCTCGAGACGGGCGATGTGACGAGCAGTCCGACGCTGGAGCAGGCAGTCAGCGAGGCCAGGACGCGGCTTCTCTCCGTACACAACGAGCGACTTCGCGCCGATCTCTCGAAGGACATTGACGGTACATACGCCCGTACACTGGCGGCAATTCGCGACGCCGAGCGGCAGAAGACCGTTGCACTCGAACGCGAGGCGGAGCGTCAACGCGCTGCCGCCGCCGCGATCGAAGCGGAGCGCCGGAAGAAGCTCGCGGCGTTATCCAAACCGGCGCCGCCATCTGTCGAGCAGCATCGCCACGACGCGCCTGACTTTCACGAGCTGACGAAGAGCGCCGTCGCCGGCCTTCAAGTGGGCGTGCGCTACTCTGCGCTCGGCGACGGCACGAAAGTATTGGTCCTCCGAAATCCGACCCCGTATCCCGCGAGCTTCGATCTCCGGTGCTACACGCGGACAGATGCGCAGAAGACCTTCTCGATGATCATCCCGGCCGGCGGCGAAAAACACTTCGGGTTTCTTCAGGGTTGGTGCGGCAACTTCAAAGACGGCGAGCGGTGCGAGGCGTACGTGGACGGAGAGCGGATGTGGCAATACAAGATCCCGGCTCCTTGACCGTCACGCGACGTTGTAGCGCGCATTGAAGCCGGCGTCGCTCATCGAGAGGAACACGATCCCTTCGATGACACCGGCGATCGCGGGAACGAACGTCCAGCAGAAGAGCAGATACAGCACGCCGAGGCCGCCTTGGCCAAGGTAGAAGCGGTGCGCGCCTAAGCCGCCGAGGAAAAAGGCGAGAAGTGCCGCCGACGTCCGGTTACGCGCCGTCGCGAATACAGGTGTTCGCTGACGCACCCCGCACTTCGGGCAGATCTCCGCCTGAGATTTGATGACGGTACCGCAGTCACGGCAGTAGTTCTCGTTGATGGCGAGCGATGTGGTCATGACGAAACTCCTCTCTGTCGGATGAATTCACCCGATAGAGACACACTTCGCGTGAGAAGGTCGCGTCAGGGGGCGGAGACGCGCATCGTGTAGACGGCGAGCCGGTTGGCCGCCCCGCCTTCGACGCCGTAGAGCACGAGCTCATACAGGCCGGGGGTGAGGCGTGCGGTCGTCAGCGGAATGGGATACGTGCCGTTGGCCTGTCGCTGGACGTCCTGGTATGACCGGATGACGCGGGGAGACGCCGTGCCGGCTTGCAAGAGATCGAGGCGGTACTGCGCGTATGGCCGCTCCGGCCGAAAAACCGGCTGGAGCAGATAGTCCGTCGCCGTGGAGAGCTGAATCGGCATCTGTGCACCGGCGCCGCGGTGGCCGTCGGCATACAAGACGCGGGTCACACTGCCTCGCGGCTCGCCGCGTCTTACGATCCAGATGGCGATCCCGGCGATGGCTATGGATACCAGAATCGCGGCCGCGATCGAGAGCGCGTGCGACCGTTCGCGCGGCGCGGGGAACACCGCGGGCGCCTCGGGTTGCTCGTGCAGCTTCTTGCGCAATGCCGCGATGTCTGCCTCGAGCTCTTCAGGCGCCAAGGCCGTGTTTTCTTCCGGGAACGGCATCGCGATCGCGCGTGCCAGCTCGGGGTAGTACGACAGGCGTTCGCGGATGCGGTCCGCCTCGTCCTGCGGCAGCTCGCCTCGCTGCAGCCGTTCGAGCTGTTCGTCCGTCGGCGGCGGGCCGACCCGTCTCTGTGCGTCCTCGAGCCCGTCGCGATAAGCCTTGGGCCATTCCGATTCGTTGATCATGGCTCGTCCTCCCTCAGCATCTCCTGCAGTCGCTTGCGAGCCTGATTGAGGCGCGACTTGACCGCGGAGACCGTGAGACCGAGGCTGCTGGCAATTTCCTCATACGACAACTCCGCCAGATAGAGACGCATCGGCGGTCGTTGATTGTCATCCAAACGGTCCACGGCGCGGTGAAGCCATTCTGATGCCTCCCGCTCCTCCACCGCCCGGTCCGGCGAAGTCGTGCGATCGTCGGGCAGGCCCGCGAGCGCATCGTCGCTCTCGATGACCGCGTTGCGCTTCAGTGCGTGCCGGTCGCGGATCGCATTGATGGCGACGCGTCGTGCCGCTTGCTGCAGATACGCCCAGGCGGCGTCTCCGCGATATTCGTCCACGCTCCTACAGACACGAAGAAACACGTCCTGAGTCAGGTCGCGGGCATCCTCTCGCGAGAAGCCGAACGCGGTGAAGAACGTCACGATCCGTCCGTAATACGGCAGCAGCCTCTCGAGTTTCGCATCGCCGTCGTTCATGCCGTCGTTTCCTATATCATCATGGAATCCATTCCGTCATTACCTACTGCCTCTCGGTGGAGAGGAATTGAGGAACAGCCCGCCAGCCTCGCGGTGGATGTTTTGCCTGGCGGCCCTGCTGCCGTCGCTGGCGCTCGCGGCGCCGGCGCGTCGTGTCGGAGAGCCGTGGCTGCAAGGTTTTTCGACGTGGCGCCCCTGTCACGCCATGCACGTCGCCAAACATGTCGTCGACCAAACGGACTGCGGCAAGGTAACCGTCCCGCCCGAAGTCGTGTCCATAACGGTCGGTGAGTGTGATCGTTTCATGAGAACGGAAGCGGACACCGTCCGGATGCTTGCGTATGCGCCGCAATGCACGAACGTGGCGGTCCAGAGACTGGCCACGTTCGCGAGTCGGCGGCCGTCCGACGCGCAACTGCTGAGCGACCTTGCAGGCGCGTATTACATCCGCGCCGAGCGGAACGATGCTCCCTCCGACTTTGTGCGCTCGCTCGACGCGGCCGAGCGCGCCGTCGCGTCCGCGCTTCCGGCGGCCTTGCCGCCTCGTTTCAATCGTGCGCTCGCCGGGGAGGCTCTCGGCCTGACGCCGGATGCAATCCAGTGGTGGGACGAAGTACGCCGCGCCGCGCCCAATGCGTGGACGGCGGAGGCGGAGGTGCACTACACCGCCTTGACGCGCAAGCGGACCCGATCGGCCGCCGTGCAGTGGCCGCTCAATCAGCGCCGCCTGCCAGATGCCGCGCGCCGCGGAGACACGCGCGCCGTGCGGCA
>DASYSN010000540.1:0-2813 GCA_036003305.1 Thermoanaerobaculia bacterium | reverse complement strand
CCTTCTTTTCCGTGATCTCGGCTTGCCATCCTTTCGGCAACGAAAACGAGGCCCCGCAGAGCGTCGCAGCGAAGAGGTACGCGATCACTTGTCGAAACTCAGGTAGGTCTGGTCCTTGAGGCCGCGCTCGTAGTCCTGGAGGAGGCGCATGCCCTCGTTCGGCTTCAACCGGTCGGCCTTGATCGCGGCGTCGATCTGCGACTTCATCCGCTTCTCCATGTCGCGCCAGTCGTATTGCGTCATCGCGAGCACCTCGCCGATCGACTGGCCGGGGATCTCTTCCTCGATGTAGAAGCCGCTCTCCTCATCCTGGTCGATGAAGACGTGCACCTCGTTGACGCGGCCGAAGAGGTTGTGGATGTCGCCCATGATGTCCTGGTAGGCGCCGGTGAGGAAGATGCCGAGGTAGTACGGCTCGCCGTTGCGGAGCTCGTGGAGCGGGAGCGTCTCGCGGACGTCGTTGAAGTCGATGTACTTCGACACCTTGCCGTCGGAGTCGCACGTGATGTCGACCAGCGTCGACTCGAGCTGCGGCCGCTGATTCAGGCGATGAATCGGAACGATCGGAAACAGTTGCCCCAGCGCCCAGTGGTCGAGCAGCGACTGGAACACCGAGAAATTGCAGATGTGCTGGTCCGCCAGCTCGATCTTCAGGTCGCGCAGATCCTCGGGGACCTCTTCGGGGTCCATCCCCTGCACCAGCAACTGCAGCCGCTCGGCGAGCTCCCAGTAGTCCGACTCGACGCGCGCCTTCACGTCGAGCGAGAGGAGCCCGAACTCGAACATCGTCTGCACCTGCTCCTTGATCTGCTGCAGGTCGTGCCACGACTCGTTCAGGTTCGCCACGTTCAGCCGGTGGTCGATGTCCTCGATCTCGCGGATCAGCTTGTGGTTCGCCGTCCTGACCTCGCGCGGCTCCAGCGGCGTCTTCTCGATCGCGCCGAACGCCTGCACCACGAGCACCGAGTGGTGCGCCACGATCGCGCGGCCCGACTCCGAGACGATGTTCGGATGCGGCACCTTCTCGTCGTCGCAGACGTCGCCGATGTTGTAGACGATGTCGCTCGCGTACTCCTCGAGCGTGTAGTTCATCGACGAGTGGAACTCCGAGCGCGAGCCGTCGTAGTCGATGGCGAGGCCGCCGCCGACGTCGAGGTACTCCAGCGGGTGCCCCATCTTGTAGAGCTTCGCGTAATACATCGCCGCCTCGCGGACGGCGCGCTTGATCGTGAGGATGTCGGGGATCTGCGAGCCGATGTGGAAGTGGAGCAGCTTGAACGCCGACTCCATCTTCGCCTCGCGCAGGATCTCGATCGCTTCGAGGATCTCCGCCGTCGAGAGGCCGAACTTCGCGTGCTCGCCGCCCGACGTCGCCCACTTCCCCTTCCCCTTCGAGAGGAGGCGCACGCGGATGCCGATCCACGGCTCGACGTTCATCTCCGTGGCGATCTGCGCGATCGCGCGGATCTCCGACAGCTTCTCGGCGATGAGGATGACCTTCTTTCCGAGCTTGCGCCCGAGCATCGCCATCCGGATATAGGTCGCATCCTTGTAACCGTTGCAGACGATGAGCGACTCGGGATCCTGATGCAGCGCGAGACCTGCAAAGATCTCCGGCTTCGAGCCGACTTCGATTCCATAGTTGAACGCCTTCCCGACGTCAAGGATCTCTTCGACGACTTCGCGGAGCTGGTTGACCTTGATCGGAAAGACGCCGCGGTACGAGCCGCGGTAGTTGTTCTCCGCGATGGCGCGGTTGAACGCGTGGTTCAGCGTCTCGACGCGGTGGCGCAGCAGGTCCTGGAAGCGGATGAGGATCGGCGTGTCGAGATTGAGCGAGGCCGCTTCGCGCACGACGTCGAGGATCGGAATGGTGATCCCGCCCTCCTGCAGCGGCGCGACCGCCATCTCGCCGTTCGCCGTGACGCCGAAGTACCCCTTGCCCCAGCGATCGATCATGTACAACTCCGTGGAGTCTTCGATGCTCCACGGATCGAGATTCTGCTGCGGGACGAAATCGGGGGCCGTGCTCACGGGGCGAAAGAATACGTCAGATCTGCTTCGTGATCACTCGGCCCGGCGGCGTGTCCTGCACGAACATTTCGAGAGCGGTCTGAAGCACGCGCTTGTGGAACGCGCGGTCGTCCGCTTTCCCGACGATGCGGCCGATCGAGCTCCCCTCGAACGTCATCGCGCGCGGCGGCCGGACCGACTCCGTCGCCGCCGGCGACGCGCTCAGGATCAGCGTCGGAATCCCGCGCGCTTCGATCTCGCGCGCCATGTTGCCGATCGAGCGGTGGCACGTTTCCGGGCAGCCGGCGGTCAGCAGCACGAGCTTCGTCTTCGAACGCTCGATCCTGTCCGCCAGCTCCGGGAACGTCTGCTCGTACAGATCGCGCAGCCGCGTCGTGAAGCCGTAGCTGTAGTGCTCCGGATTCACGCCGCCGATGAAGCCCTCGGCCGCGAGCTCCCGCAGCGAGTCGATCGGGAAGACGATGTTCGGATCGCCGTCCGCCTCGGCGTGATCGTAATGATGGTGCGCGATCTTCAGCGACTTCGCCTCGGTCGCCGACGGGATCAGCCGGTACGTGATGTCCCCCGGATCCTCCGTCGGGAACGACTCCTGGCCGGGCGCGTAGACACCCGTCGCGGAGACGAGCGCAACGATCGCCTGCGGCAGCGTCTTGTCGTACGGCGTGAAGGGAACGCAACGGCGGGCGATATTCAGCATGAATAGGACTCCGTCCCCCGTGTGGCGCGGGCTTTCCAGCCCGCGCCCCGGGCGGTGGAGAGCGCGGGCTGGAAAGCCCGCG
>DASYSN010000539.1:0-2729 GCA_036003305.1 Thermoanaerobaculia bacterium | reverse complement strand
AAGGGCATGGTTCCGCACGGCGGTGACGCAGCCCGACTTCTTCTCCGACAACTTCCTGAGTGACGAGCGCCGCCACCCGGTGACGCAGATCCGCACGAACGCGACACGCGCCGCCGCGACGAACGCGACACGCAACCACCTCTGGGACAACTTCTCGTCGGAGACGTACAAGAACCTGCCTCCCGTAAGCGTCGATGTTGAGAATCCGCCCGACTTCGGCGGCAAGATGACTATCAAGATGCCATATCCGGGCGATACGCCCGGCCCGGGCTACTACAGGCCGCCGTCTCTGATCTCGCTCTGGTCGAGCGCACCGTTCCTGCACAACAACGCGGTGGGCGTCGACCCGACCCGCGATCCGAGCCTCCGCGGAAAGGTGGATACCGACGCGCGCATGACGGCGTTCAACGACGGCATCCGGCAGATGCTCTGGATGACGCCAGTGCCGCGCGGACAGCAGGTCTGGACGACGACGCAGAAGTCGTGGATCTACGTCCCGATGAACTATCTGCCCGATCCCCTGGCAAACCTCATCAGGTCGCGTCACAAGGCGCTGATCGCCAACGACAACCTGATGGTCGGACCGATTCCGAAGGGGACACCCGTCAATCTCCTCGCGAACACCAATCTCGATCCCGGCCTGGGGAACGCGTGGAAGCGGCTGAAACTCGTGGACCAGGTCCTCGACGTTCTCGACGAAATCAAGGGAAAGAGCGACGCGGAGGCCGCGGCGATCATGAAGGAGAAGCTCGTGCCGCGCTTCCTCGCGCTCAACAAGTGTCCCGACTTCTACGAGGACAAAGGGCACGAATTCGGACGCAACCTGCCAAATGACGACAAACTGGCGCTGATCGAGTTGTTGAAGACATTCTAGGGAGCGCGCGATCGAACCGTCATCAGAGATCTTCGACTACATCGTCGTCGGCTCGGGAGCCGGCGGAGGACCCCTCGCGGCGAACCTCGTCCTCAGGGGTTTTCGCGTCCTTCTGATCGAGGCCGGCTCGGATCCCGAGTCCTACAAGTACCAGGTCCCCTCGTTCCACGGACTCGCGAGCGAAGACCGCGACATGTCATGGAACTTCTTCGTCCACCACTACGACAAGGACGAGCAGCGCGACCCCAAGTACTCCCGCGACGAGGGCGGCGTCCTCTATCCCCGCGCCGGCACCCTCGGCGGCTGCACGGCGCACAACGCCATGATCACGATCGTGCCGCACGACATCGACTGGGATCACATGGCGTCGTGCACGAACGACCCGTCGTGGCACGCCGACGCGATGTGGCAATACTGGCAGCGCGTCGAGCGCTGTCTCTATCGGGACCCGCCGCCGCCCGGCGAGCACGATCCGACCGGCCATGGATATTACGGATGGCTCGGCACGAGCACGGTCCCTCCGGAGATCGCGTTCGGCGACAAGAACGTCGCGAAGACGATGCTGGCGGCGCTCTGGCGCGTCGCCCTGCGGTTCTGGTACCGCGGCGTCTTCCGCCGGCTCTTTCACTTTCTCGAGACTCACGACGATCCGAACGACGAGCGCAACAAGGCGGCGTATGAAGGGTTGACCACCACGATTCCTCTCGCGACGGTGAAGGGCCGGCGCAACGGCGCGCGGGAGTTCGTGAAGGGAGTCCACGCGATCCATGCGGACCGGCTGACGATCCGGATGAACCATCTCGCCACGAAGGTCCTCTTCGACGACGAGATGCGCGCGGTCGGCGTCGAGTGCTGGGAGGGCAAGAATCTCTATCGCGCCGGCCCGAACGCCGCGAACCCGCCGCAGTACGAGAGGCGCGAGTACCGCTGCACGCGCGAGGTGATCCTCGCCGGCGGCGCGTTCAACACGCCGCAACTCCTGATGCTCTCCGGAATCGGGCCGAAGGAGCATCTCGAAGAGATGGGCATCGAGTGCCTCGTCGACCGCCGCGGCGTCGGCTGCAATCTGCAGGACCGGTACGAGGTCGGCATCGTCTCGGAGATGACGCAGCGATTCACGATGCTGCAAAACGCGACGTTCCGTCCGCCGGACCCCTGCGCGCCGCTCGACACGGTCGATCCGGTCTTCCTGGAGTGGCTAGCCGGCAAGGGCGTGTACACGTCGAACGGCGCGATGGCGGCGATCATCCTGCGATCCGACCCGAAGCTCCCCGCCCCCGACCTCTTCATCTTCGCCATCCCCGGCGATTTCCACGGCTACTTCCCCGGCTATTCGAACCTGATCGAGACGCGGAAGCAGAACCTGATGACGTGGGCCGTCATCAAGGCCCACACGGAGAACACCGCCGGGACGGTACGCCTTCGCAGCAACAGCCCTCTCGACCCTCCGGTCGTCCGGTTTCATTACTTCGAGGAGGGGAACGACGTCCACGGCGACGACTTGGCGGCGGTCGTCAAGGCCGTGAAGTTCGTCCGCTGCATCAACGCGGACAACCACGGCATTCGGCACGAGCTTCTTCCAGGCCCGAACGTCAACGAGGCCGGCCTTCCGAAATGGATCGAGGACAACGCGTGGGGCCACCACGCCTCATGCAGTTGCAAGATGGGCCACCCGAGCGACCCGATGACGGTCGTCGACGCCCGTTTCCGCGTGCTCGGCACGAAGAACCTCCGCATCGTCGACGCCTCGGTCTTCCCCCGCATCCCCGGCTTTTTCATCGTCACGCCGATCTACATGATCAGCGAGAAGGCGGCCGACGTGATCACGGAAGACGCAGGGCGGGGGTAGGGAAAA
>DASYSN010000538.1:0-3730 GCA_036003305.1 Thermoanaerobaculia bacterium | reverse complement strand
GTTCTGGACGAGCGAAACGAACGTGGTGTTCGCCGGCAGTACGTCGACGAGCGCGACCGAAGAGGCGTCGGCGAGACCGTTGTTCGTGACGACGATCGGGTAGGAGACGTTGGTCCCTGCCGTCGCGGTCGCGGGACCGCTCTTCACCACGGCTACGTCAGCATTCGCACTGACTGTCGTGCTCGCGCTCGAGGAGTTGTTGCCCGTATTCGAGTCGGAGGATTCGGACGTCGACGTCGCGGTGTTCGTGAGGAGTGTGCCGTTCGGCGTGGACGACGAGATGGCGACGTTCACCGTGAACTGGGCGCTTTGCAAGTTCCCCAGGACCGGTACGTTGCAGGAGACGGTCTGGCCGCCGAAACACGTCGCGGCCGGCCCGGTGTTCTGAATCACCGAGACGAAGGTTTCCTGCGACGGCAGCGCGTCGGTGAAAGAGGCGTTCGTCGCGGCATCGGGACCGCCGTTCGAGAGCGTGATGATGTACGACATCGTGCCGCCGGCGTTCGCGTTCGCCGGCGCGCTCTTGACCACGCCGACGTCGGCCGAGGAGACGGTCACAGTCGTCGACGCGGTGTCGTTCTCCGAGTTCGGATCGTTGCTCGTCGTCTGAGTCGCGACGTTGGTGTAGGTCCTCCCGTCGCTTCCGGCCGGAATGTGGCCGACCAACTGGAACGTCGCCGCCGACCCGGCGGGGAACGTCGCCAGGCTGCACGTGACGGTGGCCCCCGGCGAAGGGCAGTTGAATGTCGGGCCGCTGGTCTGGTTGAAGCTCACCAACGTCTCGGGAGAGCTGGCGGGAATGCTGTTCGGAAGAGTGTCGGTCCACGAGACGCTCATCGCGTCGGCGGGCCCGAAGTTCGTCAACGTGATCGTGTACGTCACGTCTGTGTCCGGCGGCGTCGCGCTCGGACCGCTTTTCGTGATCGAGACGTCGGCGGTGCTCGGCGCAGTCGACGTCCCGACGCTCGATGAGTCGTTCTCGGAGTCGAAGTCGTTCGACGACGAGACCGTTGCCGTGTTGAAGTAGAACGTCCCATTCGCCGCATCGCCCGGAACCGCGACCGTGAGCGTGAATGTCTGCACGTCGTTGAGGTTCATCGACGCGGCGTCGCACGTTACGGTGCCGTTCGTACTGACGTCTGGCTTGGAGCAGATGAAGGTGTCAGGCCCGCTCTGGTCGAGCGACACGAACGTGAGCCCCGCCGGGATCGCGTCGGTCATGTTGACCGCGGGCGAGGTGGCGTCAGGGCCGCTGTCGCCGACGGTGATGGTGTAGACGATGTTGCTGCCGGCCGTCGTGTTCGACGGTCCGTCTTTCGTCACGAAGATGTCCGACTGCGCGAACGCGGCACTCGCGAAGAGGAGGGACGAAAGAAGAAAAAAAGCGGGGCGGAAGGCTTTCATCGAGCGCAATATCTCCGCCCCGCATCACATCACGACCGTTCGGTATTGTCGATTTTTAGAGCAATTGCTGAAGTGCGGTGTAATCGCGAGTCTGTGATTCCGCAACTGCCTTGTAAGTGATCGCCCCTTTGTAGACGTTCACCCCCTCGGCGAGTCCGGCGTCGTCGCGCACCGCCTGCTCGAATCCCTTCTTCGCCAGCAGGCGGGTGTAGGGCAAGGTCGCGTTCGTCAGCGCGATGGTCGACGTGCGCGGCACCGCGCCCGGCATGTTCGCGACGCAGTAGTGCGTCACGCCGTCGACGTCGTACACCGGATTCGAGTGGGTGGTCGCATGCGCCGTCTCGACGCAGCCGCCCTGGTCGATCGCGACGTCGACGATGACCGATCCCTTCTTCATCGTGCCGATCATCTCGCGCGTGACGAGTTTCGGCGCCGCCGCTCCCGGAATCAGCACGCCGCCGATCAACAGGTCCGCGTGCGTCACCGCGTCGGCGATGTGCGCGCTGTTCGAAGCCAGCGTCTGCACGGTGCCGCGGAAGATGTCGTCGAGCTGCCGGAGCCGGTCGAGGTTCGTGTCGAGGAGCGTGACGCGCGCGCCGAGGCCGACCGCCATCTTCGCGGCGTTCGTGCCGACCACGCCGCCGCCGATGATGACGACGTCGCCCGGCAGCACGCCCGGAACGCCGCCCAGAAGGATGCCGCGTCCACCGAGCGGCTTGTGGAGGAAGTACGCGCCGACGTGCACTGACATGCGGCCGGCGACTTCCGACATCGGCGTCAGCAGCGGCAACGTGCGCCGCCGCTCGTCGGTGATGGTCTCGTAAGCGACGCCGATGATCTTCTTCTTCAGCAGCGCTTCGGTGAGGACGGGGACGGGGGCGAGGTGGAGGTACGTGAAGAGGAGCTGTCCGTCTTTGAGGCGCTTCAGGTCGGGATCGATTGGCTCTTTCACCTTCACGATCATCTCCGCCTGGTCGTAGACGGCGTCGGCGTCGGGAAGGACCTTCGCTCCCGCCGCGACGTACTCGTCGTCGGCGAAGCCGCTGCCGTTCCCCGCGCCCTTCTGGATGAGAACCTGATGTCCGTCGGACGACAGCACCGCCGCGCCGGCGGGCGTCATCCCTACACGAAATTCGTTGTCTTTGATCTCGGTCGGTACGCCGATCCGCATGTCGTGGTCTCCAATCGGCGGGGGATTCTATCGTTACTCGTTACGAGTAACGACCGCTCAGTGCTGCACGCCGCGGCGCCGAGGAGTGATGCCGAACTTCTCGGGCGCGACGAGCTTGGCGGTGCCGAGGGCGTCGATGGAGCCGTTGCCGTAGGTCGAGTCGTAGCCGGCGTCGCCGCGGTCGTGGGCGGCGCCTTCGATCGCCTGGCGGATGCCGATGTTGGTCAGTTGCGGCGCGAGAGACCACGCGAGCGCGGCGGTGGCGGCGACGTGCGGCGTCGCCATCGACGTCCCGTTCAGGATCAGGTAGTCCTGGCCACGCGTGCTGGCGGTCATGGTCAGAGTCGCGGCGCCATTCAGGATCTCCGTGCCCTGGTCCGCGCCAACGCCGAGCGTGAGCGGCCAGTCGAACGCGAGCTGCGTCGGGTCGGGACCGCAGACGCCGTTCGCGTCGCAGACGTCGACCAGGCTCCAGCGGGCCACGTTGTCCGGATCGCCGGGACGCGACACGATGATCACGGCCGAGGCCCCGGCCGCCTTCGCGTTCCGCGCTTTCTCTTTGAACTCGATGTCGCCGCGAAGGATGACGGCGATCTTTCCTTTCACGGCGGCCGGGAAGTCGGACGGATGGCCGAACCCGCAGACGACGTATTCGCCGTGCACCTCGCCGAGGGGAGAGCCGGTGAGCGGCGTGACGTCCATGACCGTGCCGTCGCTGAGCGTGATGTCGCTGACTTTCACGAGCCCCTGGCGGATCGTGGAAAGAACGCTGACACCGGGAGCCGCGACCGAGATCGCGCCGTGGTTTTCCCAAACAGCGGCGGTCTCGGTTTCGTCGAGGGCGCCGATCGCCATCACGCCGTCGTAGCCCGCGGGATAGTCGACGCGCGCCCATCCGCTGTTCCCTGCGGCCGCGACGACGACCACCCCTTCGTCGATCGCGCGCGCGAAGATCGCCTCTTCGATGTCCGACTTTTCGAGCGCGCCGAGGGACAGGTTCATGATCCAGTGGCCGCCGAGCTCCTTCTTCTTCGAGAGCACCCAGTCGACGCCGGCGACGACGTGCTCGCTGTCGCCGTTGCCGCTCTGATCGAGCACCTTCACCGCCCAGAGGCGGACGTCGGGAGCGACGCCGAGGACGCCGAAGCCGTTGTC
>DASYSN010000537.1:0-1766 GCA_036003305.1 Thermoanaerobaculia bacterium | reverse complement strand
TCGACTTCCGGATCGATCTCGTCCACGCGTGGCAACGGGCAGAGGACGCGCGCGCCGGGGCCGAGTCGCGCCATTGTCTCCGGCCCGACGCGCCAGGGACGACGTGCGCCATCGTCAAGTGCGAGCTCGCCGCTACCGGGCGGAAGCCCGGCGACGTACAAAACATCGAGCCCTTCGACGTCTCCCGGCTCGGCCTCGCGAACCGGAAGATTTCTCAGCAGCTCGGGCGCGGGACCGCGTCCGGGCGGCGCCATGAGGCGAACCTCGGCGGGCTCGAACCACACCAGCGCCCGAAGCAGCGAACGGATGACACGCATCCAGTCTAGGTCTCCAACGAGACCCCACCGGAGACCTTCGATCCGCCCGAGCTCCTGCTGCACGGCGAACAAATCGATGAGCGCCTGAGTCGGGTGCTCGTCCTGCCCCAATCCAGCGCTGATGATGGAAGCGGAACCTTGGGGAAGACTCGACGGATACTGGGAGGTTCGCAGGACAATCGCCTCGTAGTACTCCGCCACGGAAGCGAGCGAGTCTTCCAGCGACTCCGGCGCCGACATCGTCGGCGCGTACCGGGTAGCCTCGAACATCACCGGCATGGCGCCGACGTCGACGGCTGCCCTCGCGAAACCGAGACGGGTCCGTGTCGAGGGGGTGAGGAATGCCAGCAGGACAGCGCCGCCGAGGCGCTGTGCACGGGCGCCGGCGGCAAGATTCGTCGCACGGAGCAGCACACTGCGGAGCCCTTCCGGACCGAGGTCGGCGACGCGCAGCAAATTCACGCGACCTCCGGAAATGTCAGCGTGTTATGCATGCACGGCACGCAGCGCGGACCGAGACGTCCCCCATGGCGCCGAACGATCTCTTCGGACCGCTCCCAGACTTCGCCCAGCTCCGCCTCGGTGGGCGGAGATGCGGCGCGCATCGGCGTCGAGGGATCGGGTCGAAACGGGGAGAGAACCGGTTCGCACCCGCGAGCTGCAAGTGCATCAACGCCCGCGAGCGTGTCCTCAATCGACTCGATCCCAACCAAAAGTAGGGACCGCACATGGCCCGGCCCGTAGACCCGCACGGCATCCTCGATGACCGAAAGCCACCGGTCCCGTCCGATGCGCCACTTCGCGGGCATGATCTTGCGGGCGAGCTCCTGATTCCACATCTCCAGATTGATCGCGAGGCCGGCGATTCCATCGGCGTGCAGATCCGCGGGAACGAGCAGACCCGGCGCCGGCACCATCATCACGTCGACCTCGACCTCAGGAAACGCCGCGGGAACGGCCCTCCAAACTTCACGAATCCAGTCGTAGTCGGCCTCTCGCGGAAGACCACCCGAGATCAGCACGTGTCGAGCCGGGAGCACCGGGTCGGCGAGGGCGTGCGCTACAGCATCGACGAGACCTTCGACGGGCTTGGTTCGATAGCGGAACTCATAGGGAAGATCGCAAAACTGGCAGGTGATCGCGCAACCCTCTGCGGGCGAGATCCTCACCCGGTCGCTATGGGTGATGGCGTAGCTCGAATACAACTCGCCGCGCGCGTTCGATTCCTCGTGATAAGCCGGGACGGGGATAGGAACCGCGACCACCTCGATGTCGTCGCCGCGCACAACGAAGCCGTTGCTGCCAATTTCGAGCGTATGCCTCGGCGAGGTGACGAAGTTCGGATTGTGTTCACGTACAGGTGCGTTGACCCACACGTCGCCCGCGAGACGCAGTGTTATTCCTGACGTCGATGCGTAATCCGCCATGGTCAGAGGCCGTGAGCCGTTT
>DASYSN010000536.1:0-5896 GCA_036003305.1 Thermoanaerobaculia bacterium | reverse complement strand
CACTGACGCCATTCGCCTCCCCATCCGCGGCTTCATGACGCGCTCCTTCGAGGGACGCGCGGTGAACGACGACGACGACATCTTCGCGCTCGGCTTCGCGAACTCGCTCTTCGCGATGCAGCTCGTGGCGTTCGTGGAGGGAGAGTTCCGCATCGAGATCGACAGCGACGATCTGGAGATCGACAACTTCCGCAGCGTCGCCGCGATCTCGGGACTGGTCGAGCGCAAGCTGAGCGCCACGCACTGACGATGTCGATGGATCAAGAGGAGTTCGCGGACGCGGAGCGCGAGTATCGCGCGTTCGCTGCCGAGAAGATCGCGCCGCACGCGTCGAGGATCGACCGCGAGGAGTCGATCCCGCGCGAAGTGATCGATACGCTTGTCAGCGCCGGTTGTTTCGCGAGCGGATTCACGACGGACGGCGATCCGGTCGCCGCACAGATCCGGCACGGGCTGCTGCATGAAGCGCTCGGCGCGGCCTCCGCGTCGGTGCAGGGGCTCGTCAACGTGCATCACATGGGCGGTAGCCCGATCGCACGCTGGGGAACGCGCGAGCAGAAGGAGTTTTGGCTGCCGCGTCTGACGAGCGGGCAGTCGCTTGCGGCGATCGCGATCACGGAGCCGAACGTCGGCAGCGACGCCGCGTCCGTCGAGACGACGGCGGTGGAGGACGGCCCTGGTGACGGCACGGACTACGTGATCAACGGGACGAAACGGTGGATCACCTGCGGCCAGACCGCCGACGTGTTTGTCGTCCTCGCGAGCGGCCCGACGGCCTTCATCGTTCCGCGCAACACGGAGGGACTGACGATCGAGCCGATCCGAGGCATTCTCGGATGCCGCGGGTACATGCTCGCGGAGCTTCGCTTCACCGACTGCCGCGTTTCCGCGAGCCACATGCTCGGCAAGCCGGGCTTCGGGCTGACGCACGTGGCGGCCACGGGGCTCGACTCGGGACGCTACAACCTCGCGTGGGGCTGCGTCGGCCTGGCGCGGGCGTGCCTCGACGCTTCCTTCGACTACGCGCGCAAACGGAAGCAGTTCGGCAGTCGGCTCGCCGATCTCCAGCTGGTCCAGCAGATGATCAGCAGGATGATGACGGACGTCGAGGCGGCGCGGCTGCTGTGCTTCCGCGCTGGCACGCTCCGCGGCCGCCGCGATCCGGCCGCGATCAAGCTGAGCACGATGGCGAAGTACTTCGCGTCGTTGATGGTGAACCGCGTCGCGCATGACGCGGTGCAGATCCACGGCGCGAACGGCGTCGGGCCCGACATGCCGATCGAGCGGTATCTGCGCGACGCCCGGATCATGGAGATCATCGAAGGAAGCACGCAGGTGCTCGAGATCGCGATCGCGCGGTACGGATTCCAGGAGCACGCATGACGCTGACGCGGACCTTCGACCTGAGCCGCATCGGTGACGCCGGCGCTCATGCGATCGTCGACGCGCTGCGCGTCGATCACGAGAACGTGCGCGGGCAGTCGCTGAACGGGGAGACGAGACAGCTCACCGTCGAGCTGACGCGCGAAGAAGCCGGCGAGCATGTCGAGGCGTTCATCGCCGCGATGAAGCGGACGCACAAGCTGATCGGCCGCAAGATCCTGAAGGAGACGCACGCGTCGAACCTGCAGATCCGCGACGTCGACGCCGCGCTCGCCGCCTCGCCCGACATCGAGATCCTCGGCGACGGTCTCGTCGGGCTGCGGGGCTCTCTTCTTCGTCTCTTCCGCTTCTTCGAAGGCCGCTTCCGCCAGATCGCCGCCGAATTCGGCGCCGATGAGCGGCACTACCCGGTGATGGTCCCGAGCGAAGTGTTGGAGGAGGTCGGATACATCGGCCACTTCCCGCAGCACATCACCTTCTGCTCGCACCTGCCCGGCTCGCTGCCGGTGCTCCAGGAGGTCGCGGCGCAGCCGGACACGCTGCTCGAACGCCTCGACGATCCGCGGCATGTGCTCACGCCGGCGGTCTGCCTGCCATGCTACCGGCAGCAGCGCGACTTGGTCATCGACGGCGTGATCACGCTGACGATGCAGAACCACGTCTTTCGCTACGAAGGCACGAACTTCCGTCCGCTGAGCCGCGGGTGGGACTTCACCGTCCGCGACATCGTCTTCTTCGGGAGCTACGACGACCTGTCGCGCCTGCGCGCCGAGGTGATGGAACGCGCGATCGCGTTGTGCCGCGAGCTCGATCTCGAAGTCACCATCGAGCTGGCAAACGATCCCTTCTTCCTCGACACGAGCCGCGACAAGGCGGTCTATCAGCGGATGGGGGAGGTAAAGTACGAGCTGCTCTTCCCGATCCCGCACCGCGGCGAATTCCTTGCGGCGTCCTCGTTCAACGTTCACCGCGACTTCTACACGTCCGTTTACGGCACGAAGCGGCCGAACGGCGAGCTGGCCGAGAGCGCCTGCATGGGATTCGGCGTCGAACGGTGGCTGTACGGCTTCCTCACCCAGAAGGGCCTCGACCCGCGGGACTGGCGACTCCCGCCGTCATCCTGAGCCGCGTTTAGACGCGAAGGATCTCCAGATGCGAAAAAGCCTGCAATTTTGAGATCCTTCGCCGTCTACGCGGCTCAGGATGACGGGAGTTCTAGCGCGTACTTGCCGCAGAGTCTCTCGACCGGCAGGCCGATGCTCTTGCCGTGTTCCACCATCTTCATCGACTGCACCATCTGCTCCGACTCGTCGGAGTACTGCAGTCCCATGAGGTAGCCGTACCACGGCTCCATGCCGAGCGCATAGATGAGGACGTGCTTCGGCCGAAACGCTTCCGCCATGTTCGCGGCCTTCGCGAAGTCGGAGCCGTTCAACCGGCGCGACTCGCGGATGTTGTTCGGCACGGCTTCGGTGTTCAGTGCTCCGTACAGCCACGTGTAGGGCGCGCCGACGCACTCCATGCCGATTGCCAGCACGTCGAGATCGCCGGTGAGCGTGTGGAGGAGGTCGTACATTCGCGGTTCGAGGTTCGACGAGTCGGCGCCAGCGTAGATCTTCTTTCCTTGCAGCTCGAAGAACCACCCCGACTTGCTGCGGACGTTCAGGTCGCCGTGCTCGCCGAGGAACGGGATGCTGACGATGCGGCCGGAGGGGATCTCGATCTCCTCGACGTCGTCCACCTCCATCACGTTGAAGCCGATCTGCTTGAGCATGAGGCGCAGCGAGGGATCAGCGAGCGTTCCGCCGTTGTTCTTCGGGACCACCGCGACGCCGACCTTGTGACGGATCTGGAGGAGCGATTCGAGGTTGATGTGATCCGGGTGAGCGTGCGTGATGCAGAGGTAGTCGATCTTCTCGGGAAGATCCGAGTGCGCGTACGTCCTGGCGGCGTTCTCTTTCGTTCGGTACGCCAGCAGGGGGTCGACCAGGACCGAACAGCCGGCGCTTTCGATCAGGAAACCGGCGTGTCCCAGGTACTGAAGGCGGACTCCCGCTTCCACCGGTGAGTGCGCCGACGCGGGTAAGTCCTCGGTGAAGAGCTGTCGTGGAGAGAGACCGCCCGTCATCGCGACGCCGTCGAACAGGCGATCGATTTCGGTCGAAGAGATGGGATGCGTGCGCGCGCGGAAGACGTGGTCGAGCCATTCGGACCGGAACGGCACCGTCACGTGCAGGTGGCGGTCGTCCGCGAGGCGAGGGGTGCTGAGGACGAACGGCCGCGGGCCGCCATCCGACAGAACGCCGAAGGAAACGGACTGCAGCCGCTCGTCGTAGTAGCGGCTCTTGTAGAGCAGCCCCTCGATCAGGCGATAGGAGGGCTGATGGTAGAGGTCCATGAACAGCTCGACGTAACCTTTGAGCAGTTCCGGCACCTTTTCGTACAGCGGCTCCAGCGATTCGCCGCTCTTGTGCTGCCGGAGGAGCGTGTCGAGGTCCTTCACGGCGGCGGCGAGCTCGCCGTAAATCTCGAGCTCCGAGTCGCAGCGCCGCAGCAGTTCCGCGACCTGTTCGACCTGTTCGGCGGGACAGTCGACATATTCGCCGCCGCCGGAGAGCGCCGGATCCTGATTCGCGAGCGCATGCAGCTCCGCGTTCTTGACGAATGAATGCATCAGGCGGCGGTGCGTCCGAGTCATGTACATCGAGTACGGCACCGGGGCGACGAGGCTGGGCCACGCGTACCACTGGTTGACCAGCGGGTCGGCGTAGACGTCTTCTCTGAGGTACCAGCGACGCTCGTCGTTCATCAGGACTTTCAGCGCCCCAACCGTCCGCGTACTTTTCGGAGCATCCGATACGGAAGGAGCCGCACGAACGGCCGTCCGAGTTGCGGACTCCGGTCGCCGGGGAAGTCGATCGAGATCGTCGGCGCCGGCGTGTTGACCTGGTGCCACCAGCCGGGCGGAACGTAGATCATGTCGCCCGGTCCGAGGTCGACGACCACCGGCTTCGCCTTTCGGAGGCGCGGAAAGCGAACGTAATCGGGCGCGCTGAGCGAGGCTTCGCTCATCGTCGGAATCTTCGAGAACACCGAGCAGGGATAGAGCAGCGGCAACTGCGCCGGCGGGAACATCGTGAAGCGCTTCGAGCCGACCACGATGCCGTGCAGGTTCGCGGTCGTGTCGTAATGCAGCGGTCCGATCTGGCCGTAGCCCATCCACATGCGCGGCGAGCCGTTCGATCCGATCTCGCGGTACGGCGGGACGTCGATGTCGTCGAGCAGCATCGGGAGAAACGGCTTCAAGGGAACGGCCGAGGCGTAGAAGCGGCGGTCGCGCGCCTCCATCTTCACGAGATAGTCGGCCATCCGCATCTTCGAGACCTTCATCTTCACCAGCAGCGCCGGCGTGATCGGGCCGTTGTCCGGCAGGTCCTCGTCGCTGGTCGACACCACCATCACCTGTTCGCCGAAATGCTGTGCGAAGTACTCGGGCGACCAGCGCGTCATCGCGTTCCAGGCGTCCATGATGCCGGTGAGAACGACCGGCAGCCGCGGGCGCTCGAAGCGACGGCGGAACTCGGCGACGTCGGGGCGATGGATGCGCGGGACTTCGCTCAGCTCACGCATCCGCTTCCTTCGTCAATACGTTGTGCAGCGCTTCGTACAGTGTCGGCTGCAGCAGGTGCGCGAGCGACTCGGCGTGCGCGGAGTTGAGCATCGTCACGTGATTGCCCGCCGTTCGGACCACGCGCACCGGCTTCGTCGTCAGCGCGTCCCAGCCGAGGGAGTCCTGCCGCAGGATCTCGAGCCGGGCGGCGGGATAGTCGGACTGCCGCGCCTCGCCGACGCGGAAGAGCGTGATCGGCACAGGGACCGGCTCGGCGTGATACGAGCGATGGGCGCGGATGTGCGCTTTGCTGACCTTGAGCAGATTCCGGATCAGCTTCTGCCCCTCGCCCGGCGGCAACGCGCGCGTCTTGCGGAGCGCGTCGACGACGTAGTCGATCTGCTCATCCGTGCTGAGGTTGCAGAGTTTCTCGTAGGAAACGTCGACGACTTCGCCAAGGAATCGGCCGATCGTCTCGCTCATCGTGGCGAGGCGCACGGCGTCCTCGCGATGCTCGTCGCCCGTCGTGTGATCGCCGCTCGCGATCGGAGCGACGGAGTCGAAGAGGCCGAGGAACGCGACGCGCTGGTTTTGATAGTGGAGCTGCCGCGCGATCTCGAACGCGATCACGCCGCCCATCGAGTGTCCGGCGAGGAGGTACGGCCCCTCGCTCTGGACGCCGCGGATCTCACGGATGTAGTCGGCGGCCATCTGTTCGAGCGTGTCGTGCGGCTCGCCCTTTCCGTCGAGGCCGCGGGCCTGGATGCCGTTGACGGCGATGTCGGCCGGCAGGTGACGGACGAGGTGGACGTAGTTGAGCAGCGTGCCGCCGCCCGGATGCACGAGGAAGAGGCGGAATCGCTCGTGTCCCTGTTTGAGCGTGACCATGAGCGGCCACTCGTC
>DASYSN010000535.1:0-5098 GCA_036003305.1 Thermoanaerobaculia bacterium | reverse complement strand
ACGGCATGATCGAACGGCGGCGTCGCGATGATCGCGTCTATGGATGTGCCGAGCGATGTTGCGAGAACCGCAGCAAGGAGCAGACTCACGCGAACGAGTACTCCTCAAACGACGCGCCGTGCTCCAGGTTGTACTTCGCGGCATCGAGGATGCGGATGTCGCGAAGCCGCTTCGTGACGGCGAACGATTTCAGGTATGAGCCGTAGTCGCGCGCGAGCCGGTAGACCGGCGGATCGCGGCGCGAGGTGAACGCGGTGCCGGGCTTCATCGTGAGCGATCCGAGGTAGTCGCCGACGCGGTTCTCGACCGGTGTGCCGGCCGCGGCGTCGAACAGGAAGACGTGGTGCATCGCTTCGAGCGATCCGCCCTCGGCGAGAGCGTTCTCGACGAGGGCGCCCAGATCCACGCGCGTTCCGCTCTCCTCGTAGTGCGGTCCTTTGTACGCGCACATCTCCCACACTCCGACGCGGAGGATCGCGAAGCGTCCCTTCTCGCCGAGGATCTCGGCGAGACGCCAGGCGGCACGGGCGACGATCACCTTGTGGCCGAAGTCTTCGAAATCGTCGGCCGCGACGGCGAAGTAGTCACGCTCGAGATCGCGATCGTCGATTCGCTTCGCGAGCCATCGCTCCGCGCGCAACCGATCGCCCGCGGCAACCGCGGCGCGAAGCTCCTCGACGTCGCCGCGCTGATCCGGCTCAACGAGAGGAGGCTCGAGAATCGGCGGCTCGCTCCACGGCTGCCGCGACTGCGCGGCGTAGATCGCGCACTCGGTCAGCAGCGAGTCCCACCGATCGCCGCACTCCTCGCGGATATCGTGCGCGGAGAGGCACGCGAGCAGGGCGTGCTTGGAATGCTGCGACGGCGCGTACGCCATCACCGCGAAGCGAGCAACGTCGAGAAAGAGCTCGTCGCTCGAGTGCGTCTTGCGGTAATCGCTGATCGCGGCGCGGATGCGGTTCTCGTCCCGTTCGAGAAAAGCTTCGATCATGGCTGCCAAGGGGCAACCTTATCTTTTTTTCGTCTTCTTTTTCGCAGTCGGCGCGGGTGCCGCCTTACCCGTTTGCGTTCCCGACGCCGTATCCGTCATCACGCCCCCGTCCGCCTCGGAGCGTCCATCGCCGACGTCCACGGTCTGCGTCATGGCGTCCGTTCCGTTGGCCGACGGCTGCGCCGGAGCGGGGGCGACCGTCTGCGTCTGCACGGTTCCCGGAGCGGCGTGCTTGCGCCCGTTACAGGCGTAGGCGGCGAACGCGAGCGCCGCAAGGCAGGCGAACGTCACAAGGAAACGTGATCTAAAGGTCTTCATTGCCGCGACCGCTCATGCAAGTTTCCTGACAGGATTCGCTACAATTCGCCGCCGATGACAAAGCGCAAGCGAGTGGGCGTCTTCGGCTGGGGAATCGTCGCTCCGAAGTCTCCCGACATTGAAACTTTCGCGCGCAACCTCGAAGTAGGCGGCTCGTGGCTGACGCCGTTTCGCGGCTTCGGGCCGTCGAACTTTCTCGTCGGCGAGCCGGAGTTCGATTTCGAACGCTACCGCCCCTGGTTCGATGAGCGCTTTCCTCCCGCGAAGTTCGCACAGCTCAAGGACAAGATGGGCCCGATGGTGCACTTCGCTCTCGGTGCCTTCATCCAGGCGCTCGGCCAGAACCCCGGCCTCGACCAATATCTCCAATCCCTCGGCACGAAGGCGCATGTCTACGTCGGCACCGGCATCGGCGAGCTGACGATCATTCACGCGCAGTCCCGGATTTTCGACCGCGCGATCCACCGCTGGAACGAGTTCTGGGCCGCGCCGGAGCGTTGCGAGCCGCTGCGCCGGCACCTCGACGGCACGAAGGATCCTGACGCGCCGCGCGATCCGGGCGAGCTGCGCCTCGGATCGGAAGAGTGGATCGAAGCGAAGTACGCCCACGAGGCGTACTGGATGGCGAAGAGCGACGCGCTGCAGGAGTACCTCGCCGAGGCGCGCACCATCCAGTCCGAACCGGTGCCGCCGTCGACCGCAGGGGCGGGCGCGAATGTAAAGCTGACGACGATCCGTCAGAAGCTGCATCGCATCCGGCAACTGAACAAGAAGTGGGGCTGCCCCGAGGAACCGTGGGCGGCCGTCTCGCCGAACCTCCTCTGGAACATCGCCAACATCGCCGCCGCGCAGATTTCGATGATCGGAAAGATCGTCGGACCCTCGCTCGCGCCGGTCGCCGCCTGCGCGTCGTTCGGCGTCGCCCTGAAGCTCGCCGACGAAGCGATTCAGCTCGGGGAGGCGACGGCCGTCGTGATCGGCATGACCGATCCGCCGCCGCATGGCCTCTTCATCTCGGGCTTCTACAACGCGAACGTCGTCTCGGCCGACGCGGACGTTTCGCGTCCGATGACGGGACTCAAGGGAACCCACGTCTCCGGTGGTTCGTGCATCTGGATCCTCGGCGACGCCGACGCGCTGATGGCGCAGGGATTCAAACCGGTCGGCCTCGAGATCGTCGGCGTCGGCACGTCGTCCGACGCGCACCACATCATCACGCCGTCGAAGGGCGGCCCGCAGCTCGCGATCAAGGCCGCACTCGAGAACGTGCAGGCGAGCGACGTCACGACGTGGGACATGCACGCGACCGCGACTCCGGGTGACGCCACCGAGATCGAGCACTCGCTCGAGATGCTCCACCCCGACGTCCTCTTCACCGCGCGCAAAGGCACCTTCGGCCACGGCCTCTCGGTCGGCGGCGGATGGGAGCTCACCGCCCAGCACCTCGGCCTCGCGCGCGGAAAGCTCTTCCCCGTCCCGCTCACCGAGGGGGAACTGCACGCCGACGTGAAAGTGCACTCCGCCAAATTCGTGCAGGTAGACGGCTGCGAGGTCGACGCCGGCAACCGCGGCTACAGCGGAAAGCTCAGTATGGGCATTGGCGGCATCAACTCCTGCGTCATCTCGCGCCCCTGGGACCCGGCGTACGTGGAAGCGCACGTGGCGCAACGCGCGGAAGAAGAGGCTCTGCGCTAAACTCTTTTCGTCCAAAAAACGACAGGAGGAACGTATGAGAACCAAGGTCCTGATGGCCCTCGCGCTGCTCGTGGTGTGCACGAGCGTCGTCGCGCAGGAGGCGAAGAAAGACTCCGCGCCCGATCAGAAGGCGATGATGGAAGCGATGATGAAGGCGATGTCGCCGGGCGACGCGCACAAGCTGCTCGACAACATGGTCGGCACGTTCGACGTGAAAGTCACCGCCTGGATGATGCCGGGGCAGCCGCCGACGGACGGCAATGGCACCGCCGTGAGCACGTGGATCCTCGGCGGCCGTTACGTCGAGCAGAAGTTCGCGGGCAAGTTCATGGGGATGCCGTTCGAGGGCATCGGCTACACCGGCTACGACAACGTGAAGAAGAGCTACTGGAGCACGTGGGTCGACAACATGGGGACGGGGGTCATGACCTCGACCGGCTCGACGAGCGACGGCGGCAAGAACTGGAAGTTCATGTCCACCATGCCCGATCCGATGACCGGGAAGGACACGACGGAGGAATCGCGGCTCATGGTCGCCGACCACGACCACTACACCATGGAGATGTGGTCGCCCGGTCCCGACGGCAAGATGATGAAGATGATGGCGATTGCCTACACCCGCAAATAGGTTCTGTGTGGCGCCGGCAATCCTGCCGGCGCCCCTTCCCTACATCTTCGGCTCGAACAGATTGAACATCGCCCCCTGCGGATCGCCGACCATGGAGAAACGTCCCGTGTTCGGAATGTCGTCCGGCTCCTTCATGATGCGCCCGCCGAGCGACTTCACCTTCGCGGTCGACGCGTCGCAGTCCGCGACGGCGAAGTACGGCATCCAGTTCGCCGGGATCTTCGCGAATATCTCGCCGCGCATCGGGAAAATGCCGCCGATCGGCTGCTCGCCGAGGTGCAGTTCGGTGTATTCGGGACTCGCCTTCGCTGTCCATCCGAAGAGCGACGTGTAGAACGTGCGCGCACGCTCCTCATCGTGCGACATCAGCTCGTTCCAGCAGAGCGCTCCCTCTTCGCTATAGAGCTCCGCGCCTTTGTTGAGCTTCGGCTGCCACACCGCGATCACCGCCCCTTCGGGATCGGCGATGAACGCCGCGCGGCCCGCTTCGAAGACGTCCATCGGTCCGACGATGACGCTGCCTCCGAGCGACTTTGCCTTGTCCGACGCGACATCGGCGCTCTCGACCGCGACGTAGTTGTTCCAATGCGGCGGCGCGCCGCTCCTCGTGTCCTGGTACAGCGCGCCGACGGTCTTCCCGTTTTTTGTCAGCATCACGTAGACGTCGTCCGGTCCCATCGGCCGCTCATTCGCCTCCCATCCGAAGAGCGCACCGTAGAACTCCGCCGCCTTCTTTCGATCGTTCGTCGCGAGTTCGGTCCAGCAGAAAGAGCCCGGTTTGTAGTTGTCGATTTCACTCATGCCGCGAATCTATAGTCGCGGAGCGCCGAGCGCCAATCACGCATTGGTAACGAGTTGCGAAGCGGGGTGTAGCGTGGCCGCGGAGCGCGCATGGCGTCGCGCTCGCTGACCACCTCGATCAGCGACGGATCGCCATGCTCCCGGGCGAAGTCGGCGTACGAGAGAACACCTTCGTTGACGACATGCTTCACGCCGCCCTCGCCGAGGAGTTTTGCAACGGCATCGACGAGATCTTCGACATACGTGCAGCTTGCAAACACGTCGCCGATCGCTCTCACCCGCTCGCCGCGTGCCATCCTCGCGCCGACGGTCGAGAGGAAGTTGTCCTTTCCGGCTCCATAAACCCATGACGTACGGATGACGAGCGCGTTCGGGTTCCGCGCGAGCACCGCGCGCTCCCCTTCCAGCTTCGTGGCGCCGTAGACGTTCACCGGCCGCGCTTCGTCGTCGACGCCGTAGAACTTCTCCTCATCGCCCGCGAAGACGTAGTTCGTCGAGAAGTGGACGATACGTTTCGCGGAGTCCGCGAGGTTCGCGGGACCATCGACATTCACTGCCCGCGCGAGCTGCCGATCCTCCTCGCATTGATCGACGCCGATGACCGCGCAATTGAAGACGAGATCGAACTCGCGAATCACACGCGACACCGCATCACGATCGGTGAT
>DASYSN010000534.1:0-4018 GCA_036003305.1 Thermoanaerobaculia bacterium | reverse complement strand
CAGATCCCGTCTTTCCCGGCAGTGAGCTGCTGCAATACCGGCTCGTCGAGCGTATCGGAACGTCCGTGTGGCGGGCGGACGACTCGCGCACCGGCAAGCCGGCGGCGCTGAAGATCCTCACGAAGCAGATGCCGAAGGATGCGGCGCGGCGCGACGAGGCGCTCAAGCAGGTCCGTCTCGGCGCGGCGCTCTATCACTCGTTCCTCGTCCCGATCCGCGACGTCGTCGTCGCCGGCGACGTGCTCGCGCTGGCGATGGACATGATCGATGCTCAGCCGCTCACGAAGTACCTCGACGGAAAGCCGCGCGGAACGCAGGAGTTCTTCCGCCTCGCGTATCAGCTCGCGGACGTCGCGAAGTTCTTGCAGTCGCGCAACATGCTGCACGGGAACATCACCGGCGACGCCGTGATGGTCCAGCCGAACGGCCAGGTCCGCCTCGGCGGCCTGAATCTTCTCAACCTGATGCCGCGTAAGGAGGGAGCCTCGTCTCCCGCGTACCAGCAGCGCGGCAGCGATCCCCGCTCCGTCGCCTACATGGCGCCCGAGCAGATCAGCGGCCAGGCGGTCGACTTCCGCGCCGACGTCTTCTCGATCGGCGTCGTCATGTACGAGATCGCGACCGGCGCACTTCCGTGGAGTGGCACGACGGCGACGGACATCGCGCGGGCGATCGTCGAGGGCCAGCCGCAGTCGCCGCGGGCGATCAATCCGAAGATCGAGTCGCCGGTCATGGAGACGATCGGCAAGTGCATCTTCAAGGATCCGTTCAAGCGGCAGAAGGACGCGCGCGCGATCGTCGACGACATCGCGCGCTCGCAGGCGGACGCGATCAAGTTCGCCGGCGACCTCGCCGCGCAGATGAGCGCGCCGGTGGCAGCGCCATCTCAAACCGCCACGCGATCGAAGATCCTGCTGCTCGCCGACGTCGACGCGGGCGAGAGTACCGATCCGGCGCGGGACGCCGCGAAGATGCAGCAAGTCATCGGCGAGGCGGTCTATCTCTTCGACGGAAACGTGATCGATCCCTTCGGCGCGAAACTGGTCGCAGAGTTGCCGACAGTCGACGCGGCGCTCGAGGCCGCGCGCAAGGCGGAGTTCGACATCGAGCCGGAGCAGCAGGAGGGCGTCGATCTCCCGATCCGGATTCTTCTTCATGCCGGAGACGTAACGGTCACCGATGGCACGCCGACCGGCGACGCGCTGGCGCGCGCGTACAAGACGCTGGAGGCGATGCCGAAGCGGAAGCTCTATCTCACCGAGGATTTCGTGAAGCAGGGGCGCGGCAACGTGCGTCTGCGCGACGCCGGGGCGCGCGCGGGGGTGAAGTTGTACGAGATCGTCCCGGCCGAGCCGAAGGTGACGATCGCGAACGCGCCGACGCAGCTCGACACGCACGCGACGGACCTCGATGTACCGCCTCCGCCACCGGTCTCTCCGAAGCGCCACTCACTCCTCTACGTCGCGGCCGGCGTGCTGCTCCTGGGCGGCGGCGTCGGCGGAATGATGCTCTCGCGCCACAACGACGCGCCGAAGGTGGTCGTCGCGCCGAAGCCGGCAGCGCCCACGGTTCACCAGATCATGGTCGACAATTTCAGCGTGGAAGGGGCCGAGCCGGCGCTGCTCGAGCGTGCGGCGGCCATTCGTCTGGCGGTCATCGAGCTGCTGAAGAACACGCCGGACGTCAAGGTGATCGACACCGCCCAGCCGGCGACGTCCGACGCGGTCACCTGCAGCGCCGCGATCCATCCGAATTCGCCGCCGCAATTCGTGCCGGCGGCAGGCTCGAAAGTCGGACCCGCTGCCGCGCTCGCGGACAACGCGGCCGGCATCACGGCGCTGACGCAGTGGATCGCGTCGCAGGTGCACGTGCAGATTCAATCGGGCGCTCCGGCGGCCCTCAACGCTTTCGCCGACGCGCTCGCGGCGCACGCGAACAACGACGACGCGAAGGCGGAGACCGCGCTGCGCGCCGCCGTCGCCGCCGACCCGAACTTCCTCTCCGCGCAGCTTCTCGCGATGAACTTCTTCGCGTCGCGCGGGAACGACAAGGACGCGCTCGCGGCGGCGAAGCAGGTTCTCACGCTCTCTCCCGCGAACGTCGACGCGGCCCGCCGCGTCGCGCGCGGGAGTCTCGCCGGCGGCGATGTGCCGTCTGCCCTGACCGCCTACGGCGTGGTCCTGAAACACTCGACGAACGATGCTGAGGCGTTGAACACGATCGGGAAGTACGCGTATTCGGCGAACGACGCGCAGCACTTCGACGCCGCTGTCCGACGCCTGGACCGCGTCAGCCTCGGCGATAGCTCGATCCACGCTCCCGACCTTCTGCTCGCGGCCGGCAAGTACGAGGACGCGGCGCAGAAGTACTACGACATCGAGGTGAACACGCCGAACAACGTCGCGCTGGCGCTGAAGATCGGCCGCATCGCCGTTCTTCGTCATACGCCCGACATCGCGAAGATCGAGCTCGACAAGCTGCAGAAGACGGATCCGAATTACGGGTACCACCTGCTGCAGGCGTACATCGCGGCGGGGCAGAACGCGCGCGGCGAAGCGGAGGCGCAGTTGAAGGAAGCGCGGAAGGGGGAGCATCCCGGCGACGACTACTGGACGTCGACCGCCGAGGTGTACGCGATGTTGGGCGATCCGAAAAACGTGATTACCGCGCTCGAGAGTGCCGAGGACCGGCGCGAACCGACGATCAGCTACGTGCTCGCCGATCCGCTCTTCACGTTCCTGACGAGCGATGCGAAATACCAGGCCGTCCGCTCGGCGCTGACTTCGCGTCAGAATGAGATTCGTGCCGCGCTGGCACAGATCGCGATGTAAAGCACCGCATGATCGTCACCGCACGCCTGACCTTCTCCGCCGCGCACCGGTTGAACAACCCGAAGTACGACGCCGGGTGGAACCGCTCGATGTACGACAAGTGCGACAACCCCGGCGGGCACGGCCACAACTACGCGCTCGAGGTGAGCGTGCGGGGGAAGATCGATCCCGAGACCGGCATGGTGATCGATCTGAAGAAGCTCAAGGACATCATGCGCGCCGCGGTGATCGATCGCGTCGACCACAAGAACCTGAACACGGACGTCGGCTTCCTGCGCGGCGTGATCCCGACGGCCGAGAACCTCGCGCGCTGCTTCTGGCAGCAGCTCGCGCCGGCGATCTCCGAAGGGGAGCTGTACCAGGTCGTGCTGCACGAGACCGAGCGTAACTCGGTCTGTTATCGAGGTGAGGACGAATGAATTACGACCTGGCGATGATGGCGCTCGAAGGTCTCACGCGCTCCCCGCTGCGCGCGTCGGTGGAGAACGGCGAAATGGTCATCGAGGCGGAGCCGGACGCGTTCAAGCACCTCGCCCGCCTCTGCCTCCTCCTCGGCGGCGAGAACGTCGGCGGCGCCGACGGATTCGAGCTGCAGCAGGGCGTGCACGTACACGGTACCCCCGTGAAGTTGCGGTTGACGGTGGATTGATCTCACCCCTCATCCGCCTTCGGCACCTTCTCCCCTCTCACGAGGGGAGAAGGGCGCTCGATTGAAGCGTCTTGCGGGAATCCTGAATCGAGCGCCCTTCTCCCCCGGTGACGGGGGAGAAGGTGCCGAAGGCGGATGAGGGGGCTTTAGCTGTCGTAGTCGAGCTGTTTCATGCGACGGTCTCCTTCGGTTTCAGGGCGAGACTTCCGAGTCCGTCATACGCCGCGTATTTGTAGGCCTCCCCGAGCGTGGGGAAGTTGAATACGCAGTCGATGAAGGCATTGATCGTACCCCCAAACTGCATCGCCATCATGCCGGTGTGAAGCAGTTCCGAGGCGTTTTCTCCGACGATGTGGACGCCAAGGATCGCGAGGGACTCGCGGTCGAAGACGATTTTGATCATCCCCTTCGTGTCGCCGATGATCTGCCCGCGGGCATTGTTGCGATAGGCCGCGCGGCCTGTGCCGGGGTTGATCCCCTTCTTGCGGCAGTCGTCTTCCGTGAGACCGACCGTCGCGAGCTCCGGGATCGTGTAGAT
>DASYSN010000533.1:0-7674 GCA_036003305.1 Thermoanaerobaculia bacterium | reverse complement strand
CTCCTCATCGCCCTCGGCGGCTGCGCGTTCTACTACGCGTTCTTCTTCGAGCAAAAGACTGCCTCATTCCGCGAGCACGATGCACGGCTGACGTCACGGTTAGCGGAGCAGATCATGCGATCGATCCGGGTGAGCCGCGGGATCATCTCGAACGCGGCGACCCTGGAAGACCCGACGGAGCTCACCACTCTTTACGGCTACGACCGCGGCCTTTCGGATGAGCAGCGCCAGCCGCAAGCAATCTTCGACGACCTGCAAGTGGTCGACGATCGAGGCGATCATCCCGCGACGAACTATGCCCGGCGCGACGGCGACGGTCTGCGGCTCATGTTCGAAGGGGGCCGGCCCGCGGCGCACGCCGCATCGCCGCAGGACAAACACCGGCACGTCGAGGCGACGATTCCTCTGCGACGCCTGATCGATCGCACAGTGGCCCGTACCGTCGAAGACGCGTTCGACACCGTCTTCATCCTCGACGCCTCCGGCAACGTGATCTATGAATCGGCGCGGCGGACCGACGACGACAGCCAACCGCAGGTGAAGATCATCCGGCTGAAGGAGCTGCGCGCCGCGCGTCTCTTCGAAAAGGAGGAGACGCTGCAGGTCACGGACCTGATGTCCGCCTCGCGCCAGATGGAGGTGAAGATCGGCGATGCCAGCTATCAACTGTTCTCGGCGCCGGTTCGCTCGTTCATCGAAGTCCGCGGCGATCCGCAGCCGAAGCCGGCCGACAAAGCGGTGGAGGCGGGCATCCCACCCGATACGTGGGTCATCTGCGGCATCGTGCCAAACGCCGAGTTCCGACGCCGCAGCCTCGCCATTTCCAGCACGCTGCTGGTCGGACTGGTCGGCTTGCTCCTGGCCGCGCTCTTCAGTTGGCCGTTCCTCAAGATGGCGATGATCAGTCCGCACAACAAGGTCACTCTGGCGGACGTGATCCTCCTCGGCATCGGCGCCATCTTCATCACGTCGATCGTCTGTCTCGCCGTCCTCGATCTGTACACCTACCACGCGTTGCAGAGCACCGGCGACGACCAGTTGAAGAAGCTGTCGGACGAGGTCGATCAGCGATTCCGAACCGAGATCAAGACCGCGCTCGAGCAGATGTCGATCGTAGAGAGTTGGGCCGCGCAGGAGATCGCCGCCGGCCGGGCCATGCGGCGCAACAGCGGCATGCTCGCAGGACTCACGCTTCCCAAGCCATATTTTCAGGCCGTATCACTCATCGACGAGAACGGCTCGCCGCAATTCAAATGGTCCATCGACTCTCCTGCCAATCCCCTCGCCCCAGTCAAAGGACGTCGGTATTTCAAGGCACCGATGACGGGCGGCCGCGATTACATCGCACTGGACGGAGAGAAGGTCACGGTCGACTCCATCCGCTCGCCGAGCAGCGGGCAGCCTGAAATCGTCATTGCCCGGCGCACGACCCAACCCGCGCTTGCCGACAAGTGGCCCGTGATCGCCCTGTCGTCGACCAAGGCTCCCTCGGTGATCGATCCGATCCTCCCGGACGAATTCGGATTCGCGATCATCGACGAGAGCGGCTCCGTGCTCCTTCACTCGCAGAGCGAGCGCAACACGGTGGAGAACTTCTTCGCCGAGACCGGGGACGAGCCGCGGCTGAAGGCTGCCGTCCACGCACGTCAGGACGAGACCGCGAACATCCGCTATTGGGGCGGCGACTACCGTGCCCATGTCCATCCGATGAGCGGCCTGCCGTGGACGCTGATCGTCTTCCGCAATCAGCGGGGACTGCGGGCGCTGAACACGGAAGCCGTGACCGCCACGATGTTCTTTCTGGCGTTGCTCTTCGGCGCGTGCCTTCTCGCATTCATCTGTCTGGTGCTGATGATGAGGCCCGGGTACCGGGCGCCGTGGTTGTGGCCCGACCCCGCGCACGTGACGAGGTACGCGGAGCTGGCGGGGACGTATGCCGTCCTCCTCCTCGTCGGGGTCATCCTTCTCCTGGCACTGGAGAAGTCGGCACTGCTGATCGTTCCTTTCTGTTTCGCGCCGCTGGTTCTGGTGCTGACGTATGCCCGCCTCCGCACCGGCCTGGCAGACATCAATCGGATTGCGGTCGGATTGGCCGCCGCCATCCTGACTGTTTGGCTCGTGACCCTCATGTGGCGCAGTCTGGGAATGAAGAACGTCCCCTTCTTCCTCGCGGCAATATTGCTCGGCGGCGTCTGCCTGCACGCAGTGTTGCGCAGGGATCATGAGACGCGCAGAAGCTCCCGCCGACGCCGCATGGTGCTCCCCCTTTCCTACGTCGGTGCCGCGTTTCTGTTGCTGCTGCTCGTCAGCACCATACCGACGGCCGCGTTCTTCAAGGCTGCCTACGAACGAGAGCTCGACAGCCATGTGAAATCAATGCAGATGCAGCTCGCGCGGGACCTGCAAGACCGCTGGTGGCAGATCGCCGCCGACTTCAATGACCGCCGCGGCGCGCGGAAGGGTCAATACGGCATCGCGCGCTGGCAGGACCCGTCCGACATCTACGTCGACGCGATCCATGCAACGAGCGTCAACCTGAATCTCGGCGCTGTGTCGGAACCCGCTCCCGAACAAAAACGGGATGTCCTGCCAACCTTCGTCGAGGCGATCCTCCCGCACTATTCGGAGGCGTCGGTGAAGTCTCAAGAGATGCTTCATGACCGTGCCGCCGACAGTCTCTGGTGGTGGACGGCGAAAGGCTCGTCCATCGATCTCGTCATGAAGAACGGCACGCCTTCGGGCGCGTTCAGCATCTCGTCGACCGTGCCGCAGCTCATGCCGTCGTTCGCAAACGTTCGGATGACCGACCTGATCGCCGCCGCCACGAGCATGACCGGAGCCGTCGCCGTGGTGTCGGTGCTGCTGATCTGCGCCGTCGCCTTCGCGGCCGCGCGTTTCATCGCCCGCCGCGTGTTCCTGGTCGATCTCGTTCATCCGCTTTGGCTCGGGCAACGCGTCCTCGGCATGCGGCACGTGCTCTGCCACCCTTGTGACGACGCGTCTGCGAATCGTCTCTTCCGAAACTTCCGCCGGATCGACCTGACCAAGGAGGAAGATCTCGATCTGGCCCGCAACGCGCCGCAGTCGTTCGAGAAATTCGAGCCCTCCGTCTTCATCGACGGCCTCGGGTACACATTTTCGAGCGGCGCGAAATCGGAGCTGGTCCGTGACCTGCTCGACCGCCTGACCCGCAACGGAGACCGTACCGTGTACGTGCGGCCGACCGCCCTGAACGTACTCACGACGGCATTCCTGCAGGGAGCCGACGGGGATGCGTGGGCGAAAACATTTTCCACGTTCGTCTGGGTCAACGGTTCCGAATTGACGCGCCGCCTCACCTGCAGCGGCGAGCACACTCCCCTCCCACAGATGGACAACGAGGCCGATCCCGCCTCGAAACCGAAGCTGACGTGGCTCCGCGCACTTCATGCCGTTGCCGGATTCCACGCCTACTTCGAGACCGCCAGTGACGCGGAGCGCTCGATCGGTCGGACCTTGGCGGCCGAAGTGGCAGCCGACCCCTATCTGGAGATGCTGACGATGGGCCTCGGAACCTCGGTCAGCGGCCGCGATCAACTGCTGGACGAGATCAGCGACCGCGCCGAGGACTACTACTCAGCGCTCTGGCACACCTGTATGCCGAACGAACAACTGGTACTCCTGCAGATCGCGCAGACCAGTCTCGTGAACGGAAAGACGCGGAAAGACGTGCGGCGGCTACTCGCCCGCGGTCTGTTGCGCCGCGATCCGCAACTGCGCGTCATGAACGAGACTTTCCGCCGGTTCGTGCTCGCGCAAAGTGGGACCTCTGCGGTCGCACAGCAGCTCGAGGAAAGCCTCGCCGGCGACTCCTGGAACCGCTTCCGCGTTCCCTTTTTCGCCGCTATCTCGGCGGTGCTCCTGTTTTTCTTCGCCACCCAACGCCAGACCTTCGACTCGACCTTTGCATTGGTCGGCAGCCTGGCGGCGTCGCTTCCGACCTTCCTGCGGACGCTCTCGTCCTTCGGAGAACGGCATGCATAGGGCACGACGGCTACCGGCTCGTGACCCTGAAACCAGCCGCGGAGCGGCGATATCTCGGTAGCCCAAGGCGTGAGCCTTGGGAAAGAAGGCCGTCAATTCACGCGAGCCGCGGAGCGGCGGCATGTCGCCGCTCCGCGGCTCACCTATCGAGACGATTGCAGTCCCAAGGCTGACGCCTTGGGCTACCGAGATATCGCCGCTCCGCGGCTATCCTCGCGATCGCGTGGCCGGCCGCTCGGAGGCGATCGCGCGCCGCTTCGCGGTGAGCACGTGCCACTCCCCGGTGAACACGCACCACTTCGTGGTGAGCGCGCGCCACTTCCCGGTGAGCGCGCGCCACTTCCCGGTGAGCACGCGCCACTTCTCGGTGAGCACGCGCCACCGACCGGTGAGCACGCACCACCTCCCGGTGAGCACTCGCCACCGACCCGTGAGCAGGCGCCACCGACCGGTGAGCACCCGCCACCGCCCGGTGAACACTCGCCACCGACCGGTGAACACTCGCCACCGACCGGTTAGCAGGCGCCGCCGACCGGTGAGCACTCGCCACCGCTCGGTGAGCACGTGCCGCCGACCGGTGGGCACTCGCCACCGGACGTGGACGGGGGCTCACCGGGCGGTGAGTGCGTTTCCGCTCGGAGGGGCCGGTGTGTCACCGGGTGTGGACCCGTCGCCGCTCGATGCGGCGCCGTCTCCGCTTCGGGTGGCCGCTCCGCCGCTGCTCACTTCACCTTCGAGTGTGCCACCGTCCGCGGGTCGTTCCGGTCTTCGCGCCACGCCGGATGGTTCACGTGAAAGACGTGGTCTCCGTTGAAGGAAACCGTCGCCGCGTCGAAGGTCATCGTTCCGATCTTCTTCCAGTTGCTGATGTCGCGCCGTTCCCGAACCGGCGTGCCATGCGTCGTGCCGGTGTCGGAGGTCTCGACGTTGAAGACGAGCGTCCGTTTCGGCGCCGGATCGCCCGGGTCGTAGATGTGAGCCATGATCTCGTCGCGGAAGTCGAGGTCGGCGCCCGGGATGACCGGCTGCCCCGGTGCCACGGTCAGCTGCATGAACTGCGGCGCGCGGGTGGGCTCGCCGGGCGGCTTCCCGAGCTCCGCGATCTGGTAGACCTGCCGGATGGTCGGCTGCTTCTCGGCGAGCTTGAAAACGATTCCGCTGAGCAGCAGGATCGGCATGCCGCTGCCGCGGCGGCTGACCGTGGTGTTCGGCGCGTTGCGCAGTTTGGCGTCGTTGATGTTCGGCGTGTTCTCGCCGCCGATGTCTTCCTGCGTGATGAAACTCGCCGTCGGCACCCCCACGGCGTGCTCCGGATCGGTGATCGGGTAGATGCGTCCGATCATCGACAGCGACCGCGTATGTCCGCGGCGGGTTTCGGTGCAGCACGTCGAGTAGCGCGAGATGATCAGCCCGCGGCTCCCCTTGCGGAAGTAGCCGGTGTACGGCGTCTCCTCCGTGATCTCCCACCGTCCGGTCATGCAGATGCCGTTGGTGTGGAGGAGGCGTTGATACCCGCGGCCATCCGCTCCCCACCGCAGGTCGGAATCGGAGTTGAGCACACGCCTCGCCGCCGAAAGGAACTCCCAGGTGCCGCCACCCGGCGCGAGACCTTTGATCAACGGCGCGAACGTGACCGGAAACCGCTCCAGCGGCGCATTTCCCTTCGCCCCCCACACTTTCTGATACGGGTTCGCGAAGACCGCGTCGCGCACCGCGCTGAAGCGCGACACCGCGACGACTGGTTTGTCGTCGGCCGAATAGGCCTCGTTGTCGACGGGAGATCCAGTCATGTGCCGCGTGTGCATGGAACAGGCGAGCACGATCGCTCCGGCGACCGTGCAAGCATCCCGCAGGAGACGCCTGCGCATCAGAGCACGACGACTTTCGTGCCAGGTTGGTCCCGACCCTCTCGATAGCGGAACGGGATCTCGCGGATGCGCGGCCCGCCTGCGTCGACGATTGCGTTCGCCAGCGCAGGTGCGACGCATGGAGTTGGCGGTTCGCCGACTCCGGTGGGAGGAATCCCACGCAGGTACTCCTTGCGGATCGCCTCGTCCGGCTCGACGACGTAGGTGCCGATCTTCTTCGGCGTCTGGTGGATGCGCAGCACCTCGTAGTCGTCGAAGTTGTTCTGAACCACGGCGCCGTTCTTCACGGTGATCTCGCCGAGGAGCGCATAGCTCAGGCCGTAGAGCATCCCGCCTTCGAGCTGGGCACGGACGCGGTCAGGATTGACCGCCATGCCGCAATCGATCGCTTCGTGAATCTCGTTGATGATCAGCTCATTCTTGTCGGTGAGCGTCACGTCGACGACGCAGGCTACGTAGCTCAGAAAGCTGCGGTGCGCGGCGATACCGACGCCGTGGCCCTTCCGCCGGTCGGCGACTTTGTCCTTCCAGCCGGACTTCTCCGCCACCTCCTCGATCACTTTGCGCAGGCGGCGCGTGTCGGGCGGGTACTGCGGCATGATCTGTTTGCGGTCTCCGCCGATCGGATCTATTTTCGGATCGACCGGGAACAGATTGTTGTCGAACTTGCCGAGTCCCTGCGCCGTCAGTTCCTCCTGGGTGTAACGGTGTCCGTCTCCGATGAGCTCCAGCAGGTACTCCTTCGCGTCGTAATGGTCGCGTCCCGCCTTGCGTCCCATTTCGTCCGCGAACGAGCAGATGGCGAACGCGTGGTAGATGTTCGCGACGGAGCGCATCCAGCCGGTGCGGATGTGGTTGTCTGCCGGCGAGTTCTCGATGCGGATGTTGGGAATGTCGAACGGCATGTCCTCCAGTCCCTGCGCGCGCTCGATGGCCGAGCCGTAGCGGTACTCGCCGCCGTTGTGGAAGCCGGCGCGCGCCGCCGCGAAGACCTCGTTGACCTTCGCCGGCAGCCGCGGGTCGGGCGGCGGGAAGAGCGTGGCGAAAAACGAGGTGAACGCGCTGCGCTGCAGCAAAGAAGCCGGAAGCCCGTTCGCGTCGAGGGACGCTTCCAGGTGCTGGTGACTGGCCGCGTTGTAGAAGCTGAACTTGACGTCGTCCTCGCGCGTCCACTGAACGCGGATGGGCGTGCCGGGGAACTGTTTGGCCAGGAACGCCGCCTCGATCGCGTAATCGGGCTTCGACTTGCGTCCGAAGCCGCCGCCGAGGAGCGTGACGTGGACCTTGATCTTGTCGCGGACGTTCGCCTTCATCACGTCGCGCTGCTTGAACAACTCCTCCTCGGTGATATTGAAGTATTTGGCCAGTGTCTTGTTGAAGGCGTCCTGCGTCTCTCTCTCGCAGTCACGCGACAGCTCCTTGAGCTCCGTGGCCTGCCAGATGAGCCATCTCACGGGATCCTGCGGCTCCAGCATCGCCAGGCCGATGTAGTGCTGCGCCAGCTCCGCTCCCTGCGTCGGCGTCCAGATCTCCCACTTGCCGCCTTCATAGAGCGCGATCGCGGCGGGAGGTTCCATCGGCGTCTGCGCGAGGTGCGGTACGTAGTAGTCGGCCGTGACCGGCGCCGCCGCGGTGTCGACCTCGCCTTTGTGGCGCAGCAGTCTGCTGTCCTTCGACGTCGACGTGTTCTTCTCCAACTCCTGGCGGAATGCGTCGGAGTCGTAGGTTGCGTTCGGTCCGAAGTCCCACTGAATGTGCTTCCGGAGCGCGCGGCGTCCCTGTA
>DASYSN010000532.1:0-6053 GCA_036003305.1 Thermoanaerobaculia bacterium | reverse complement strand
CTCCATTGTTCGCGTCACGGCCGAGCCATTCCACCGGCGGGTGGGAATCTTCGTCCTCGGTGGTCTGCGCACCGAAGAGCTGCGCAGATGAAGTCTCATCCGCCTTCGGCACCTTCTCCCCCGTCACCGGGGGAGAAGGGTATCGATTCACGGGTCTCGCGAAACTCGTGTTCGAGTGCCCTTCTCCCCTCGTGAGAGGGGAGAAGGTGCCGAAGGCGGATGAGGGGTTCTTCGCTGGAGCGCCTTAGAACCGGATCTCCGGGCCGAAGATGATCAGGTCGTCGTTGAAGTGGTCGTTGGGAAACGACGACCTGACGCGCTCGAGGCTGTAGTAGATGAGCCAGGACAGCCGGGGCGACGTCTTGAAGTCGACCACGCCGGAGAGTCCCGGCCTCCGTTCGGTTCGGACGACGTTGGAGTAGTCGCGCTTGCGGTCGAAGAGCTGCAGGCTGAGGTAGACATTGGGCGTCGGGATGAACGCGCCCTGCACGTAGAAGCCGGTCTCGCGGTACGTCTCGGTCGCCAGGTTCACGGTGCGCTTCCCGTCGTACACGCCGGCTTCCGGGGTGAACTGCCAGCCGAAGCCTTTGTACCGGGCCCTCAGCCCCAGCTCGTTGTAATTGTTGTTCCGGCGCGCGTCGGCGGGAAAGCGTTGCTCCTGCCGCTGCCCTTCGCCGCCGATCTGCCAGTCGCCGAAATGGTGGTCGTACTCGGCGTCGTACATGGTCTGATTCGCCTGCCCGAACGTGTTGCCGACTTCGAACGAGGGGCGGTGCTGCTGCCGGTCGACGAAGATCTTGAAGTCGTCGTTCTTGCCGACGTGATTCACGCCGGCGCGTGCGCCGTAGCTGGTCGACAGTCCCCGCGAGTTGTAGTCGATGAAGTTGACGTGCGCGAACAGCTCGGTCGGGCTCGCGGTCGGCCGGTAAGCGAACCGGTACTCGGACGCGAGCGCGTTCACGTTCGTCTCCGGCGCGGGACTCGTGACCTGGAAGAAGTTGTCGAAGTGGTATCCGAGGATCTTGAGCTCCGAGCGCGACTGGCCGGGCTGACTCGATCCGTGCGGTTGCGCGAACGCGGAAGTTGCGGCGAAAGCCGATGCGTAAACTATGACCAGCGCGAGGCGAATTCGTCTGTGGCTCACGGTCGCGTCAGGGAGCAAAAGTAGGACCACGGCCGTAGTTGGAGAGGATCGTCTCCGCGTTCGCGCGCCAGGAGAACGGCCCGCGCGCGTCGGACGCGAAACGCTCGCCGAGGCGCGAGGCGAGCTCGCGATCGATCAGCAGGCGTATGACCGCGGCGGCGAGCGCTTCCGCATTTTCGGGAGGAACGAGGAGACCGGAGACCTCATGCTCGACGACGTCCTGCATTGCGCCGACTGCGCTCGCGACGGTCGGTACCCCAAACGTCTGCGCCACGTGGATCGCGCCGCTCTGGTAGATGTCGCGGTAAGGAAAGACGATCACATCCGCGAGCTCCATCCAGGCGGCAACCTCCTCAGACTTGATGTACTCCGGCACGAGCGTCACGAACTCCTGCTGAGCCGGCAACTCGAAATCGGGCAGCGGATAGCCTGCGAGGACGAGCCGGGCGCCCGTCTCGCGTCGGATGCGCGGAAACGCCCTCAGGAGCACATCGACGCCCTTGTAGTGCGAGAGCGTTCCGAAGAAGAGAACGACCGGCTCGTCGCCGATGCGCAGGCGCTTGCGCAGCACCGCGGCGGTGACGCCGGGATCGCGCAGCTCCTGGAACAGCGCTTCGTTGCCGTGCCTGATGACCGCCGTACGGCGGCTCCGGAACGACTTCGCGAACTCCGCCGCGTTGCGATCGAAGTGGACGAAGACGACGTCGAAGAGTCCGTAGATGCGGCGGTAGAAGAACCGTTTCCAGCGTGACCGGCCGAAGCCGCCAGCGACGTCGAACGGATTCACGTTGTGGCAGATGTCGGCGAAGAGCGGTGCCTTGCGCCGGAGGAGACGAAGCGGCAGGAGGTCGAGCGGGAAAGTGATGTCGCCGACCTGGACGACGTCCGGCTTCAGCTTCGCGACGCGGCGGATGACGCGCAGCCACTGCGCGTAGTAACGGAACGCGCGCGCGACGCGGCGCACCTTCCGCAGAATCGGGCCGGCGTCGTTCACCTTCGGGTCCCACAGATCAATGATCGGCTCGACGCTGAAATTGCGCGGGAGCGATGCGAGCTCGAACTGCTTCGACGTGATGAGCGTAACCTCGGCGCCCGCTTCCGCCATCGCGCGGCAGAGCTGGAAGACGTAATGGATCATCCCGCCCTTGCCGGCGAATTCGACGACGACGATTCTCACGATCGCAGAACCCGGGCGTAAATGTTCTCGAGCCGCGCGATCCAGGCGGCGGTCGAGAATCGCTCGCGCGCGCGGACGCGTGCGGCATCCCCCATCGCGCGGCGGCGTTCGTCGTCCGCGAGCAATTCGCGCATCGCGTTCGCGAGTGCATCGGCGTCGCCGGGCGGGATCAGGACTTGGTCCGTGATCTCGGGGATCCCGCCGACGCGCGACGCGACGACCGGCAGGCCAGCCGCCATCGCCTCGAGGAGAACGGTGGGAAACGCGTCTTCGAAGCTGGCGAGGACGAAGAGATCGCAGCCGGGGAGCAGCGCGTCGACGTCGCGCCGGAAGCCGGCCCACCGGATGCGATCGTTGTTCGCGAGCGCCTGCCATTCTTCGCGCTTCGGCCCGTCGCCGATGACGAGGAGATAGGCGTCGTCGATCTGCTGGAAAGCGCGCAGCAGAATCTCGACGCCTTTCCCTTCGCGAAGCACCGAGACGGTCGCGACGACCTTCGCGTCGCGCGGAATCCCGAATTCGCGCGCGATCCGCTCCCGGCTCTCCTCGCGCGACCCGGCAAACCGATCGACGTCGATTCCGTTGTGCGCGACGACGAAGCGGTCGTCGCCGTACTGCCGGCGCAGCGCATCCGAAACCGCGATGACGCCGGAGGACCAGCGCCGGAGCGCGAACCGCATCACCCGGTCGCGAAGTCGCGCTGCACCCCGATTCGGCGGCGCAACGTGAAGCGTCGCGACCGAGGGGACGCCGGTGATCCGCGACGCGAGCGCGGCCCAGGTCGCGGCGTAGGCGAGGTGCGCGTGAATGAGATCGATCCGGTTCTCGCGGATGAAGCGGAGCAGCCGCCGGAACGCGCGAACGTCGCGCAGGTTTCGGGCGCCGAGGTTGACGACCTCGAGATCGCGCGCATTGACGTTCTCGCCGATCGTGGTGAGGCAGCAGACGAAGACGTCGTAGCGATTGCGATCGATGCCGTGCACGAACGGCGTCACCAGCGACTCGGCGCCCCCCATGTTGAACGAGTCGATCAGCCAGAGAAGACGGATTCGTTCGCGCGGCTGAACACTGCCGCCAGCTTCGGATGCCGGCCCTCGAGAAACTTCAGAAACCCGCTCGATGTTGCCCCGAACCGGCGCAGGTAATTCCGCACTGCGAGCGAGACGCGGTTGCGCTCCAGGAAAGTGCTCGTGAACTTCTCCTCGTCCGTCGCGCCTCGTCTCCATCGGAAGTTCAACCCGTAAGTGAGCGGAAAGTGAAAGAGATCGGCATCCGGTGACCCTTCGCTCTCGAAGCGTTCCCAGTCGACGACGCCGGCCTCTCCCCCCTCCGTAATGAGCAGGTTTTGCGCCCAGAAGTCGCCGTGCGACGCATTCGGCAGGACGCGACGGAAGTCGGTCAGCCAGCGCGCGGCCGCTTCGAAGTGCCTTTCGGCGAGCCGCGACGGCGCGAACGCCTGCTGCATCGCGACGTACGCCGAGACTCCGGGGAGCGCTGTCAGCACGAGCACCTCCGCCTCGCTGGTCTGCTCGAACCGGATGACCCGTGGCGTGGACCGCTGCAGAAGCGCATGCACCCGCTCGCACGCCTCCGCCTCGATCGCCAGCGATGGTCCGTCGGCCGGCAGCTCGCGGATCTTGATCACGCTCGCCGGCGGCAGGAGCTTGATCGTCCGGCGGCGGCGGCTGTCGGGATAATCGGTGATGACGATCGGAACGTCCTGCGCCGAGGCCGGACTGCCGAGGAATCGCGTCAGCGCGGGAAACCGCGTCAGCAGCCGCGCGGCGTGCGACCATGGCACGCGCAGCGAACGGTTGAAGTAGCGGACCGCGGCCGGTGAGTCGACGTCGACGATGAACCGGTCGATCTGCCGGAACTTCATTGCGCGGGCGCCGGAGCCGCGTGGCGCCGGAGCAGGTTCTCGACCACCCATCGGACGATCTGCGGATCGATGAGCTGGAGCGCGACGACGTACACGGCGGCTCCGTAGAGCACGTCGAGAATCAGGTTTCCGGGTTGCCACAACGCCAGCGCGAGCGACATGACCGCGCCGGCGGCGAACGTCGGCGCGAACGCCTTTGCGGTTCGCGTCAGCGGGATCAAGAGAATCCGCGAGCCGGCAACGAGCATCATGATCGTCGTGACCGCGCTGACGCCCGCGAGCGTCCCCGCGACCGCCGCCGCGCTGTAATGCGCCGCCACGATCAGCGACGGCACCATCAGGCACGCCTTGATCACCGCGAGTCCCGCGAGCAGCGACGCACGCCCGGTTGCCTTCAGCGCGTTGCCGACGTGATTGCTGAGCGAGCCGAAGCCGACATAGAGCGCCAGCAGCGCCAGAATTGGCGCGCCGCTCACCCACTGCTTGCCGAAGCAGGCGAGCATGATCGGCTTCGCGAGAAAGAACATGCCGAGCGACGCCGGCACCGTCACGGCGGAGACGTAGCGGCTCGCCATCAGATAGGCGTTCTGCAGCCGCCCGTCGCCGGCGGCGTGCAGCTTCGAGAAGGCTGGGAACAGCACCTGGCTCGCCGCCCACAACGCGACGATCACCATTGTGTCGGGGATCTTGCTCGCCATCTGATAGATGCCGAGCATCGTGATGCCGAGGTAGCGGCCGACGATGGTCAGGTCGGCGTCGGCGACGATCGCGTTGAGGATATTCACCGCCGTGATACCGCGGCCATACGCCAGCATCGGCCGGAAGAGGTCGAGCGGCAGCGTCAACGACGGACGCCACGGCACGATGACCCAAAGCGCGATCGTCCAGATCGTCTGCCCCGCGAGCTGGCCCCAGACGAGGCTCCAGGCGCCATAGCCGAAATACGCGAAGCCGATCGCGACGACCGCCTTCACCGCCGCGAGCGCCAGCTCCGGCACGGCGCGGGCGCCGAAGCGCATGTCCTTCTGCGCGAGCGCGTCGTGCGTGCGGCCGAGGTAGCGGATGAGGAACGTCCACGCCAGCGCGCGGACGATCGGCTCTCCCGCCGGCGCCTTGAAGAATGCCGCGACGTACGGCGCGAGCAGGATCGTGATCACCATCCACCCGATGCCCGTGATCACGCTCGTGATGAACGTGACCTGCGCCGCGTCGTCGCGGCGGTCGGGCCAATAGATGAGCGCGACGCCCGAGCCGAGGTCGCCGATCGTCTCGGCGTACGTGATGTACGCCATCGCGAACGCGAGCAGGCCGAATTCGTGCGGCGCGAGCATCCGCGCCAGCAGCGCGAGACCAATCAGCGTCACCGCCTTGGCGCCGGTGGCCGACGAGAACGCCCAGATCGCCGCGCGTGCCGTGGCGCGGCCGATGCTGTGCCGCTGCTGGGTCAAGTCAAGGTCTCCATAATCGCGCGGCGGAGCGCGTTGCGGTTTCGTCGCGACCGCGCCAGCTCCGCGCTCGTCGCGCTTCCGCGCGCGAGCAACTGCAGCGCCCGCACGAGCGTGAACAGTTTCAACTCTTCGGCGTCCGCGCCGCCGACTCCTTCGATGAACGAGTGCGCGAGCTCCGCGTGATGGCGCGTGCCGAAGCGAAGATGAAGGAGGAAGTGCGCCACATCCTCCAGTGGCAGGCCCTCACGCGAGTCGTCGAAACCGACGACGTCCACCGTGCTCTCGCCGATGAAGATGTTCGCCGGTGCGTAATCGCCGTGATGCGCCACGGCCACCCACGGACGATCGGCGACCGCCGCCTCGAGCTTCTGCAGCTTCGAGAGGATGACGTCGTGGAACTGG
>DASYSN010000531.1:0-3236 GCA_036003305.1 Thermoanaerobaculia bacterium | reverse complement strand
GACGATGTTGTCGATGCGGAAGTCTTCAATCCGGATGCCGCGCTCGATCTCGTCCCACGTCACCGGGGCGGAGACGCCGGCGAACGGCGTGGGGCGGACCGAGTAGATCGAGGCGAGCGTGCGGCCCCAGGCGTTCTGGTTGTAGTCGACCAACACGCGGGCGTAGGGGCGTTTCACCTTCTTGTACTCGGCGGTGATGATGTCGCGGTGGCGCGACTCGAGCTCGAGCGCGATCGCCTTCGCGAACGTCCACACCTCCTTCTGCATCGGCCCGCGGACGATCGGGATGTAGACGTGGATCCCCTTCGAGCCGGTCGTCTTCGGATAGCAGTTCATCTTGAGAGGCGCGAGGATGTCGCGGACGCAGAGCGCGACCTCGCGGACCTGGTCGAAATCGGCGCCCGGCCCCGGGTCGAGGTCGAAGTGGAGAAAGTCGGGGCGGTCGGTGTCGTCGCAGCGCGAGTACCACGGGTTGAGATCGATGCAGCCGAGGTTGATGAGCCAGAGAAGCGAGGGGAGGTCCTGCACGATCGGGAAGTGCACCATCTCCGAATGCATGATCGGGCAGATCTCGATCCAGTCGGGCCGCGGCGACGGCGCGCGCTTCATGTAGAAGAACTCCCCTTCGGCGCCGTTCGGGTAGCGCTTCATCACCATCGCGCGGTCGGTGATGTGCGGCAGCAGCCAAGGGGAGATGTCGGCGTAGTACTGCAGCAGGTCGTGCTTCCGGATGCCGAGCTTCTTCCAGAAGAGTTTGTCGAGATTTGTGAGCCGGACCTCGCGCTCGCCGAAGCGCAGCGTGACGTCGGTCTCGGTCTCCGGGATCAGAAAACGTTTCGCGGCCACGCTGGAAAGTCTACTCACCACAGAGGCGCAGAGATCACAGAGATTTTTTTCTGTTTTTCTGAGTCCTCTGTGTCTCTGTGGTGAGACTCACTCGAGCAGATGCAGCGGCATCTTGCCCGTACCGCCGGCGGCGCGATGACGGGGAGCGTCGAGCCTGACGTATTCGAGCTCGCGGTTCGCGCGGACGGCGCGGAGCATGAGGCCGCCGCGCGACATGTCGCCGAGGCCGGCGAAGGCGTGGGGGAAGCGGAGGCGCTCGCCGAAGATCGGGAGGAGGACGTCGACGTACTTGCCGCTGGCGACGCTGCCGAGGAGGACGACTTCCGCGTCGTCGGCGAGGCCCTTCGCGAGCTTCGTGGCGCTGTCGCGGAGGGTCTTCACGTACGTGCGGTCCTTGATGTCGACGTCGGTGCGCGACATCTTCTTCATCCGCTGCTCGTCGAGGGTCCAGGTGGGGGGGACGAGGCCGAAGCCGGGGGCGATGACGTAGCTGTTCTCGGCGCCGCCGAAGTGGAGGGCGTAGGCGATCTTGCCGCGGAAATAGAGGGCGCTCATGAAGGCGAACGCTTCGGCGATCATCACCTCGCCGGCGCGGAAGCGCAGCGCGGTCGGGAACTGCGCCTGCGGCGACATGAGCTGCTTCGCCCGCAAGCCGCTCGTGCTCGCGGGGGAGAGGAGGAAGACCTTTCCGGACATACCCGCAAGCAAAACACAGCTCGGGCGGCGCGTCATCCCGTGTCGCGCAGGTCGCGCGGCCCCTCATCCGCCTTCGGCACCTTCTCCCCCTTCGCGGGGCGAAGGGTACTCATTTGAGAATCTCGCGAGATCTTCCCCACGAGCGCCCTTCTCCCCCGGTGACGGGGGAGAAGGTGCCGAAGGCGGATGAGGGGGGCTCCGTGCCGGATTGATTTCGCTACGGAAAGTCGGTGAGAATTCCCGGGCTCCGATGACAATGCGAGGCGGTTCCCGGGAGACGCGGCACGTGTCGCCGCACGATTTCCGGTGGGACCGCGCGCTGATCGCGACGTTGCGCCACTCGACGCTGCCGTGGAACGAGGACGTTGCGGCCAGGCCGCTCGCATCGGCGCAGCTCGGGTCTCGCGATCGCTTGTCGCTGCTCGCGCAGTTCGCGGCGCATCAGGCGATGTTGCAGTTCGCCGGGATTGCGGACGGCGAAGTCGAGGTGGCGGAGTGGGCGGTGGTGCAGAAACGGGGATCCGACTCGCGACTGGTCCGGATCGGGGCGCGGCCGCCGGATGCCGAAGGTCCGCCACCGTTGACGCTGGCGCAGCAGTTCGCGGAGCTGATTCGCGCGCCGGAGCTCGACGTCCTCCGGCAGTCGTGGGCGCGTCCGGAAAGTGTCTATATCGAGTGCTTCGCGAAATTGACGAGCGATCTCGCGGCCGACCTGCGGTGGGCACGTGCGGCGGCCGCGGGAACGGTTCTGTCTCCCGGCCCCGAGGTTCTCCGCGCTCTGCCGCGCGGCCGGAGCACGTATTCGGACGAGTCGTGCATCGAGGCGATGCGGGCATTCGGCCTCGACGTGCGCGTGCTCCACGGCGGCTCGATTGTTCGATTCGGCGCGCTGGCCGAGCTGAATGTCGATCCGCGGCTGACCGAGACGGAGGTCGTCGAAGCGATCGGGAGCGACGTGGTGCTCGTTGCAATCGATCCGGAGAAGTTCGATCCCGCGTCGAAGCGGGTCCTTCAGCTTCTCGAATCGGTATTCGTTCCCGATGTCGATCCGGTTCTTCCGCCATCGCGGCATTTCATCGTCGCGCCGTCGCTGACGTTGGCGCAGGCCGCGGCGCACATCAACGTTCAAAGCGACGAGCTCGATGAGCTGCTTCTTCGCGGTGTCGTAGCGCCGCGGCGGGGAATCGAAATCGCCGAGCCGGTGCGGTCGTACATCGCGGTGTTGTCGCTGCTCGGAGAGGAGATTCCAGCCGCGCTCGCGATCCGCCTCCTGCGCGAGTTCACCGACATCGCGCTCGAGGATCTGGTCGTCGACGGCGTCACGTCGTTCGACGGCAGCACGTTCCGCTTCGCCAAGAACGCGTCGCACCTCATCCCGAGCAGCTCGCGTGTGGCGATCTGCCGGATCGCGGCGAAGGTTGCGGAGGAGAGCGGCGACCTCGTACGTGCGGCCCAACTGCTCGTCGATGCCGGTGACCTCGTTCGCGCGACGACGTTGTTCGAAGAGGTCTCATGGAGCGGCGGCGACGCAACCGCCCTCTGGAGCATGCCGGGGCGCGTGCTTTCGCCGAAGCTTGCGAAGATCCTCACGCGGGCGCTGATCAAAGCGGCGCGGTACCGCGACGCGCGCGAGATCGCCGCTCTCATCGACGACGACGATCGTGAGCTGGCGCTTGCGTTCATCGAGCGGCGGA
>DASYSN010000530.1:0-5550 GCA_036003305.1 Thermoanaerobaculia bacterium | reverse complement strand
CGCGACAGATTCTTTTCCACGACGCGCCGGATGCAGGAGTAGTCGAGCCACGTCGCGGCGAGATTCGTCGACGGCACCGAGTACTGCTGCGGCCGGATCCCGAACAGGAAGTGCGATGACCCGAGGAAGAGCACTTCCGTGCGATCGGACAGTGAAGCCACCGCGGCACTGCCGAGCGTCGCGCCCTTGCACCCCGACAAGGGGTAGACGAAGCGCGGCACCTGCGCACAGAGGGCTGCGACCACTAGGAGCACACCGGCGATCTGCGCGTGCCACCGCCGCTCGGCACGCGGCAACGCCGCATACCGGCGGAAAACCTCAGAACTGAAAATAGATGAACGCATGTCGCTCGACGGAACCGCACAGGACGATGAACGCCACGATGGACGCATAGCACGCGAGCCGGAACGGTCTCGGCCAGCTCTTGACGATCGCCACCACACCCGACACCATGCCGCTCCGCTCCTCGGCCCACTCCATCAGCACCAGCGGCGCCGCGAACAGCAGCAGCGACATCACGACGTACCGGCCGTGAACCGCGGACCCCACACGAAGGTTGTTCAGGAGCACGGGAACGTCCGAAAGTCCCTTGACCGCAAACAGCAGCCACCCGAAACAGGTGACGTGGAAGAACGCGACGATGGACACGACACGCGGCACGCGTTCGAACAGCGGCGCCGCGGCGCGATACACGCACAGCAGCAGGCCGTGAAAGACACCCCAGGCGACGAAGTGCCACGCCGCTCCATGCCATAGGCCGCCGAGGAACATCGTGATGAGGAGGTTGCGGTAGGTGCGATACGTGCCTTCGCGACTCCCGCCGAGCGGCACGTACAGATAGTCGCGCAGCCACGTCGACAGCGAGATGTGCCATCGTCGCCAGAAGTCGGCGGGATTCGTGGCGAAGTACGGCCGCGCGAAATTCAGCGCGAGGTCGAAGCCCATCAGGTTCGCCAAGCCGCGCGCGATATCGGAATAGCCGGAAAAGTCGCCGTAGATCTGGAACGCGAACGCATACAGTCCGAACAAGACCTCGGTGCCGTGCATCGCATGCGGGTTCCCGAAGAGTTGTGCGGTGAACGGCGCCATGTTGTCGGCCAGCACGACCTTCTTGAAGTAGCCGAGGAGAATCAGCCAGGCGCCGTTCCGCAACATGTCGAGCGTGATGACGCGGGGCTTCCGAAACTGCGGCAACAGATGCGCGGGACGGGCGATCGGACCGGCGATGAGCTGCGGGAAGAACGCCACATAGAGCGCGAAGTCGACGAAGCGGCGCGACGGCTCGACGCGACGGCGATAGACGTCGACGATGTAGCTGATGTTGTGAAACGTGTAGAACGAGATGCCGAGCGGCAGAACCACGTTCAACACGCGGACGCCGAGCTGCAGTGCGAACAACGACAGAAAACGATCGAGACTGACGGCGAAGAAGTTGAAGTATTTGAAGACGAACAGGATGCCGAGGTTCACGCTGATGCTGACGATCAGGATGAGCCGGCGCCTTCGTTCGTCGTCCGTCGGGCCCAGCAGACGGCCGAAGGTGAAGTCCATCGTCGTCGTAAAGATCATCAGTCCCAGAAAGCGCCAGTCCCACGAGCCATAGAAGACATAGCTGGCGAGGAGCAGCAGCGCGTTCTGATAGCGATGCTTGAGGATGACGTACAGCGCGTAAACGACGACGAAGAACGCGACGAACGGGAGCGAGTTAAAGAGCATGGCCGACCGAATCCAGCGCAGACTCGAGGCGGGGCCACACCGCTTCACTCGCGCAGCGCTGCATCATCGACGCGCGTGCGTTCGCCGCAAGCGCTTCGTACCGAGCACGGTTCGACTTCGCGATCGAGTAGCTCTCCCGGATGGCGTCGTGCAAAGAGGGCCACACGAGACGATGCCACGTGGTCGTGCAGCGGCCGTCCGGGTCCTGCGGCCACGACGTCGGTTCGGGATGCGAGTCGACGACGAATCCCGCATCGGCGGAAAAGTAGTCGGCGATCGCCGAATGTCTCGGCGCGATCGCCGGCCGTCCAGCCGCAAGGAAGTCCTGCAGCGGCAGGCACGCCCCCTCGGCGCGCGATGAGTTGAGGTAGTACGTCGTGCCGCGCGCCAGCTCCGCCATGCGCGCGTCGCTCAGATACTCGCTCACCAGCACGAGCCTGCAACGATGCGCGAGATCGAGGCGGCGATAGAAACTGACGATCCTGTTCACGCCGGCAGCCGCGCGGTCGGGCGGTACGGCGACCTTGATGACGAGTGTGACGTCGTCGCAGTCGGCGAGCGCGAGCAGGTACGCGGTGAGGAGATCCGGCCAGTTCTTTCGCTGGTCGAAGGGATTGAGCACTGTGGTGTAGACGACGCCGGTCAGCTCGAGCGATTCGCTGACCTCCTCGTCGACCGCCGCCGCGTCGCGCCACTCCCCGCGCACTGCCGCGAACGCATGCGCCGTCGCGCCGAGCGTATCGGCGGAACGGCGTGAAAGCCGCGGCGCGAGGTATCGTCGGTAGGCCTCCTTTGCGCCTGACCGGCGCGCCGTGCGCGACTGTGCCGGCTTCAGGACGTGGCACCTGCAATCGATGACGACGCGCTGATCGGGCTCGAATCGCGGCAGCTCGAAATACGCCGAGCGAATCGGCACCGGGACCACGCAAACCGGCGTGCTGACTCCCGAGCGGATGAACGCATCGCGCGTGAACTCGCTGCTCGTCAGGATGAGATCGAGCTCGTTCGCGGTGGCCGTCCAGTTGTTTCGCGGATTCCCGCCGAGCGGAACGGCCGGCAGATCGGGAAAGTCCCAGAACGGAAACGCGATATTCGGCGCGTGCTTCGTGCCGTGAAACATGTCGAGCGGCAGAAAGGCGAGGTGGATCAGCGGCGGCTGCTGCTGGCGCGCGAGGTCATCAATCTGATTGCCGGGCCGATCGCCGGGCCGTACCGACTCCACCACCCTCCCCCACCGTTGCAGCAGCGGAGCGAACGCACGATGGACATACGAATACGAATACGACGCGGAGCCCATCCGCGCCGGCATTTCCTCGTCTCCCGCGATGGTGCTGACGAGCAAGACACGCGCGGGCTCCGTCACGTCCGATGACCGTTTCCTCGGTGAGCGTCCAGAGCGGTCCGGTAGATGTCGCGCGTCATCGCCGCGACGTTCGGCCAGCCGAAGCGCTCGGTGTATCGCAGCGCATTCGCCGACAACTCGCGGCGGCGCTCGGGATTCTCGAGCAGTGCCGTCAGGCGCCGAAGAAAATCGTGTCTGTCGCCGCTGCGAAAGAGCTCGACGCAGTCGCCGCGCTGCGCCATTTCGCGGAAGCATGCGAGATCCGACGCCAGCACCGGCCTGCCGTGCGACAGCGGCAACGTGACGGAATACGAGTTCGTCGCCTGCGTGTGCGGCACGAGGGCGATGTCGGCGGCCTCCATCGCATCCGCCACCTCTTCCTCCGACAAGTACCCGGTGATCAGGACGCGCTGCTCCAGCCGCCGCTGGCGAAGGTATCGCCGCACGTCCTCCACGTACTCTTCTTCGACCGGCCGGCGCGCGCCGCCGGCGATGACGAATACGACGTCCGGCGGCAACTTCGGCAGGATGTCCGCGACCAGCGCGTAGCCCTTGTTCGGCGTCACGTAGCCGAAGAGCGTCAGCAGGCGTTTGCCCTGGAGGCCGTACCGATCGCGGAAGGCTTCTCCAGCCGTTGCCGAGGGGACCGGCGCCGGAATGCCCATCGGCACGACGAAGAGCCGTTCGGGACAGAGTCCTCGGCTCAGGAACTCCTCATGCGCGGCGTCGGTATGGACGATGGTCGCGTCGTTGTCGAACGTCGTCACCTCGACGCTTTGCCGATACGCGCGGTCGGCGACGAGGCGCTTCTTCATCAGCCATCGCCACGGATTCCATTCGCCCGCGGTCGGAAAGATCGCGCGGAGCGGCAACGTGGTGTGAGCGGTCAAGACGACCGGTTGACGGATGAGCTGCCGGAACTCGGCGAACTTCGAGCGGCTCGGCAGCGGAAAGCCCCAGAAGCTGAACTCATGCTGGATGTGCACGAGATCGACGTCGGCGGCGTTGAGCTGCGCCGCCAACGCTTCGTAGTGGGACGGCTCCTGTTCTCCGACCGCGATCGGAATCACCCGCACCTGCGTGTCGGGCAGCGTTCGCAGCGATGCCACGAGGGCGGCGGAGTACGAGCCGATTCCGCAGCGCTCTCCGGCGGTCGTGAGCATGGCGATGTTCATGGCGAGGCGGGGGAGCGCCGAAGCAGCTTCTTCAAGTTGCGGCGGACGCGCGGCGGCACCATGCGTGCCGCACCTCGCACAAGACTGCTGCTGTGCAGCCGCACCCGGTGCGCGAGACCCGCGGCGCGCAGCCGTGTCCGATACGCGACGTTGCCGCCGTGCATGCGGGCGCGCAGCGCGGCGATGCGCGCGCGCGACGCCGGCTGCCAGTTCGCCGGCTTGCGCAGGAAGAACTCGATCGACGTGAACGTGAGGTCTCCGCAGCGCACCGACGTATGCGGTCCCGTGTAGCCCTGAAAGCCGGGCGCCACTTCGAAGACGACCGGGTTCGAGACCAGCTCGGCGTCGACGCTCAGGTCGAGCGGCTCGACGAATTCCAGGCCGCTACCAGCGCCGAAGCACGGCTCGAAGTCCGCCGCTTTGAAGAATTCGTGGTGATCGGGGCCGGCGAGGATCAGCTCCGTCGCGACGCACGCGACGCCGCCCGGCTTCAGGACGCGCGCAATCTCCTGCATCGCCAGGACGGCTCCGGCATGCCCGCCGAAGTGTTCGATCGAGGAGAAAGTGAACACGAAGTCGAACGTGTCGTCTTCGAACTGCAGATCGAGCGCATCCATCTTCTGGAACACTAGCGACTCGGTGCGGTATGGGAACGGCGCGAGCTTCGCCGCGTTCCCAGGGATGGTTGGGTCGAGCCCCTGGAAGTACGACTGCGGACTGTAGAGGTCCGTGGCGTGGACCATCCGCAACTGATTGGCGAGATAGAACAGCGGCCACTCGACGCCGGCACCGACGCCGAGTGCGACGGCGTCCGGCCGGATGAAGCCGAGCTTGTGCAGGCCGTAGAGGCCGAGGCCCCATTCCCAGTACTTGCGGTGAAGAGCGCCGCCGTGCGACTTCCAATCCGGACTCATCGCCAGCAGCAACTCCTGCCAGAGCGGGTCCGCGTCGCGCGCGTCGTCGAGGCCGTAGACTTTGCAGAGTTTCACGTTCGGCGCTTCGCGAAAAAGTGGTTCCACATCCCCTCATCGACGAGGTCCACCTCGTGGGTCTTCCCCACGATGCTCCGCAGCTCGTTCTTCGCGGTGTCGAAATGCCACTCCCCGCTGATGACGGCGATGTCCTTGAGCCGGTCGAGATGATCGAGCTCGCGAAAGATGTTCACTTCGCTCTGCTCGCAATCGATCTTGAGAAAGTCGATGCGCGGCAGTTTGAACTTGCTGAAAAGCTGTTCGACCGAGATCGCATTCGAGAGCTGCCGCGCGCGGTACGCCCGCTCGAACTCGTTGCCGGGGTAGATGTCGCGCCCCTCTTCAT
>DASYSN010000529.1:0-3844 GCA_036003305.1 Thermoanaerobaculia bacterium | reverse complement strand
TTGATCGCGAAGGAGCTGATCCCGTTCGAGCACGTCGTCTCGGATGCGCCGAAGTACTCGCTGCGCGAGATCGTGGCGATCGGCGCGGCGGTCCGCCGCCTCGGCGCCGACGTCTTCCACGCGCCGCACTACGTCATTCCGGTGACGTCGACGCCGACGGTCGTCACGATCCACGACCTGATCCACCTGCATCTTCGCAACCCCGTGAAGCGCGCGTACGCCTGGACGATGCTCCGCCGCGCGGCGAGGCAGACGGTTGTGACGGTCACCGACGCCATGAAGCGCGAGATCGAGTCGACCCTCGGCGCGCGCGACGTGATCGTGACGCCGAACGGCGTCGATCCCCGTTTCACGCCGCAGGGACGGCGTGCGCCGGGGCAGTACTTGCTCTTCGTCGGGAACGACAAGCCGCACAAAAACGTCGCGACGCTCGTCGCCGCGTACGAAGCAGTGAAGTGGAGCGCCGAACGATCGGGGGCGATGCTTCCGCCGCGCGCAGGCCTCGTTCTCGCCGGCTCGCCGTTCGCGCAGTACCGCACGCGCGCCACGCTGGCGGGTTTCGTCGGCGACGACGAGCTCGCGGCGCTCTACCGCGGCGCGATCGCGCTGGCGATCCCGTCGATCGAAGAAGGATTCGGCCTTCCGGCCGTCGAAGCGATGGCGTGCGGTACGGCGGTGATCACGTCGAACGCGCCGGCGCTCGTCGAGATCACCGGCGATGCGGCGCTGCACGTCGACGCGCGCGATGCCGGCGCGATCGGCGGCGCGATGCTGCGGCTCGCGAACGACGACGCGCTTCGCGCCGATCTCGCATCGCGCGGCATCGCGCGCGCACGGCAATTCACGTGGCGCGGATGCGCGGAGAAGACGCGCGAAGCGTACGAACGCGCGCTCCATCGCCGCTGATCTCCTCCCATCTCCGCCCTCCGAACTGTCTTCCGAAGACGTGGAACTTCGTGGAACACCGCGTACCGATTTCGATTTCGATAACAAATAGCTTGACAATATGATTTATCGATCGCATATTTACGAAAGCAAAAATGATGATCGCCAAGAGCTGGATGGATATCACAGCGAATGTCGCAGGTCGTCAGCACCCGTCCCCGCATTTCTCCCCCCGTTTCCCCAACGACCGAACGCAAGTTGCTGGAGCAATCCAGCGCGTTATGCCAAATAAGCGCGACCGTGAGGTCCCGTACGGCATGAAAGGTGGTGAACAGGATGGCCGCGAAGAAAAAAGCTGCTGCTAAGAAGGGTGGCGCCAAGAAGTCCTCGAAGAAGAAGTAACTGAGTCATCACCAACGAAACATTGGGGAGTCGTAATGAGGGGCGCTCATCGCGCCCCTCTTTTTTTAGCCACCCGATATTTGACGACGAGAATGGTGCCCGATATCGACCTACTGCACCACGAACGTCATCTTCATGTTCCCGTGGCCCATCCCGCAGTAGTGGTCGCAGATCGCCGGAAAGCTGCCGCCGGCCGCCGGCGTGATCGTGATCTCGTCGGGATTGCCGCGGTCGGCGTCGAGGTCGATACCGAGCGGCTTCACGAGCAGGCCGTGCGCGTGGTCGATCGCGTTCAGGCGGATGGTCACCGCCTCGCCGCGGTGGAGCGTCACGACGTTCGGCGCGAACTCGAATCGCTTCGCCGTGATCTCGATGACGCGCGGCTTCGCCGGCTCCTGCGCCGAAACGACCAAGGCAACGAGCAGAAAGAGGAAAAGACATCGCTTCACAGCAGTTCTCCTTGTCTGAGCAGTTGGGCAACGCCGTTCGCTCCCGATACTTCGCGCTTGGTCAGCTCGATATCGTCGATCGCGAGATGCGCTCCCGAGTCGGTGATGCGGCGGATCCCGAGGTTGCGGAACGGCTGGGCGGGGTCGAAGGGGAGCGGCTTCTTCTCCGCGGTCGTCGCCGGATCCGGAAAGGCAAAGATCAGCGACCGCGCGGCGTAGTGCTGCGCGTTCCCGAGCGTCGTCTGCTGTTCGCGGTGGATGTGCCCGTAGAGCACCGTCACCGCGTCGAACGGCGCGAGAACGTTCATCACGGCATCGCCGTCCGAGGTGAACCACTCCCACTCCGGTTTCAGGTCGAAGAGCGGGCGGTGTGTGAAGACGACGATCGGCGTCTCTTTCGAGTAGCGCGCGAGATCGCTCTTCAGCCACGCGATTTGCGCCTTCCCGACCGCAGGCCGGCCGGCGGAGACGTTGTCGAGCGCGACGAAGTGCACGCCCTTGTGATCGAACGAGCGATGCGTTTCGCCGAGGTGCTCGCGGAAGAGAGTGCCGCCGTCGAGCGCGGCGTCATGCTCGCCCGGTACGAAGAATCGCTTCTGCACGCGCAGGTGTCCCGCGATCTCCTTGAATTTCCCGAAGCGCTTCGCGTGCTCCGCGGAATCCTCGGAGTCGTGCGTCAGATCGCCCGTGAAGAGGATCAGATCCGGCTGCGGACTGAGGGCGTTGATCATGTCGACGGCACGCTCGAATGCAGCGGTGCCGAGGGGATCGGGAGGGCCGTTGAACCCGACGTGCGTGTCGCTGAGTTGAACGATCGAGAAGGGCGACGGCGCCTCCCCCGTTCGTTTGCCGAGTAGCTTGCTCGCCGTTGCAGCATGAGCGGTGGACGGGAAAAACTGCAGGAGCGCGCCGGTACCGATCGAAACGGCGGAAAGCCGGAGGAACGAGCGGCGGTCGAATGAGGCCATGACCTCTCCTTTCGACCGATGGAACTCGCCGCCAGCTTTCTTCATCCCGCCGGGCTTTTTTTTGAGGTTGGGCGGTTACAGGGTAGAAGTACTTCGGGAATGGCGAAAGGGCCGACGTTCGAAGAGCTGGCGACGCCGCTCTTCGGACAGCTCTACGACTACGCGCACTGGCTGACGCGCGACGGAAGCGAGGCAGAGGATCTCGTGCAGGAGACGTATCTCAAGGCGTTCCGCGGGTTCGGCTCGTTCTCGGCCGGGACGAACTTCCGCGCCTGGATCTACCGGATCCTGCGCAACACCTTCCTCACGTCGCGCACCGGCCTGCGCGCGGCGCCGCAGATCTCGATCGACGAAGATCCGGATGAATTCGAACAGCTCGGCGACGGCCGCACGCCGGAGTCGCTCTTCCTCGGCCGCGTCACGGCCGACGCGCTGCGCCGCGCGATCGAGGAGCTGCCGCTGCCATTCCGCGAGGTGCTGCTGCTGAGCGATGTGGAGAACATGAGCTACAAGGAAATCGCCGAAACGCTGTCGATTCCGGTGGGGACCGTGACGTCGCGCCTGATGCGGGCGCGGCGCCGGGTGCGCGAGGCGCTGCGGGGGATTCGATGAGCGAACATCTTTCGGCGCTCGATCTCGAGCGGATCGGCGACGGTGAGCTGGACGTGCAGCCGCACCTGGCCGAGTGCCTGCGCTGTTCGAACGAAGTGCTCGGGATCGTGCAGATGAAACGCGCGATCGCGGCGCTGCCGCGTGTAGGGGCCGGCTCTCGGCCGGTCCCACGCTTCGGGCCGGCTAAGAGCCGGCCCCTACAGATGCTCGCGCTCGCGGCCTCGCTCGCGATCGTCGCGGTGCTTTCGACGATGTACCTGCGCAGCCGCGACGCCGCGCGCGAGCTAATCGACATGCACACGACCATCGTCGCCAGCGCGCAGCCGGTCGACGTCATCTCGACGGATCGCCATACGGTCAAGCCGTGGTTCGAGGGGCGTGTGCCGTTTGCGGTGGACGTACCGGATATGTCGAAGACTCCGTTCCGTGTCGCGGGAGGCCGTGTCGTCTTCTGGCGCGGGCAGCCAGGCGCGTATCTCCTCGTGACCAAAGGCGCCCACCGGATCTCCGTCTTTGCCTTCAGCGCCG
>DASYSN010000528.1:0-2320 GCA_036003305.1 Thermoanaerobaculia bacterium | reverse complement strand
GCGGGCGGCTCCTTCCTTTCCCTAAGCACTAAGCACTAAGCCACTAAGCCCCTCGCCCTGCTACTCTTCGCGCCAAGTGAATCGTCGTCTTCTCCTGACGGTCTTCTTCGTCTCCGGTATCAGTGCGCTTCTGTACCAGATCGTCTGGTTGAAGTACCTCGGGCTGATTTTCGGCAACACGGTTTACGCCGCCGCGACGCTCATCGCGATCTTCCTCGGCGGTCTCGGGATCGGCGCGTTCGCCTTCAGCCGGGCGTTCCGATCGCGTCCGGCGCTGCTGGTGTACGCCGGAGCCGAGGCGCTGATCGGGCTGGTCGGAGCGTTCTCGCCGAACGGATTCGAGCTTCTGAATCGCGGCTACGTGGCGGCGTTCCCGGCGGTACATCAGAGCGCTGCTGAGCTGACACTCGTTCGCGGTGCGCTCGCGGCGATCTTTCTGCTGCCGCCGACGATCCTCATGGGCGGCACACTCCCGCTGCTCGTCCGATGGTTCACCGGCGAGCACGAAGGCAGCGGCACCGCCATCTCGGCGCTCTACGCCGTGAACACCCTCGGCGCGACGACCGGCGTCGCGCTCGCCGGCTTCGTCCTCATCCCGAGAGTCGGCCTCCTCGCCACAATCTTCGCCGCGGTCGTCCTCAACTTCACGCTCGCCATCGTCGCGGTCCTCCTCACCCGCCAACCGCGCAACCTCGCAACCCCGCAACTCCGCAACCCGACAACAGCAACGACCCGCATCAACCCCAAACTCATCCTCATCGCATCAGCATTGATGGGCCTCGCCGCGATCGCCGACGAGGTCTTCTGGTCGCGCATTCTCGTCCTCCACCTCGGCAGCAGCGTCTACGCGTACTCGCTGATGCTCTTCTCGTTTCTGATCGGCATCGGCGCCGGCAGCGCGGTCATCGAGCGCTACGTCGCGCGGATCGACGTCGCGAAGGTCCTCGGCGCGATCGAGCTGACACTCGCAGCGGTCCTCGCGCTGCAGATCCACGTCTTCACGCACTTCGCCGACCTGCTCTTTGCGTCCGTCAAACCGTGGATCGCGATCGGCGTCGCGTCTCCGTTTCCGGCGCTGCTCAGCGCGAGTCTCGTCGCCCTCCTGATCCCGACAGCACTCATGGGCGCCGCGTTCCCGCTCACCGTCCGCCTCTACGAGATCAGCGCGGCCGCAAGCGAGACGCGGTCGGTCGGCAACGTCTATCTCGTCAACACCATCGGCAGCATCACCGGATCGCTGCTAGCCGGGTTTTTCCTCATCCGCCTCGTCGGATCGCAGAACGGTCTCTTTCTGATGGCGTGCATCAACCTCGCGATCGGCGCGTATTTCCTTTGGAAGGAAGCCATCGTCGCCGCGATCGTCGTTGCGGCCGCGTTCGCGTTTGCGAAGCCGAATCAGGTCATCCTCTCGGCCGGCTTATTTACCGACCAGCACGCACCGATCCTTCTCTTCCGCGAGGACGTCACCGCCACCGTGACGCTGCGGAAGCTCGGCCCGGACTACCTCTCACTCGAGCTGAACGGCGTCAACGTCGCCGGGACGTCGGGAGAGCTGATGGGGACGCAGAAGCTGCAGGGGCACATCCCGCTGCTCCTGCACCCGAACCCGCAGCGCGTCCTCCACATCGGCTTCGGCAGCGGCGGCACGGCGTGGGCGGTGTCGCGCCACCCGGTGTCGAACATCACGATCGCAGAGATCTCGCCCGAGGTGCTGCAGGTGTCTGGCTCGCGCCTGACGGCGGTGAATCATGGCGTGCTGCACGATCCGCGCGTCCACATCGAGATCAACGACGGGCGCAACTTCGTCCTCGGCACGCGCGACAAATTCGACGTCATCCTCTCCGACTCGATCCACCCGAGGTACGCGGGGAACGGGTCGCTCTACACGCGCGACTACTTCGAGATCTGCCGGCGGCGTCTCACCGGTGCGGGCATCGTGTCGATGTGGCTGCCGATGTATTCGCTGACGCCGAGGAACTACCTGCAGATCGTCCGCGCGTTCCACGACGTCTTTCCGAACACCACCATCTGGTCGGTGCCGAATACGCCGAACTCCTTCACGATCGTGATCGGACGGATGGAAGAGGGCCCGCTGCCGCTCGATCGCGTGGCGCGGAACTGGACGGCGCCGGTCGCGCAGGACCTCGCGGAGATCGGCATGAACAAACCCGACGACCTTCTGACCGCGCTCATGCTCGGTCCCGCCGAGGTCGAGAAAATCACGAGAAACGTCCCGCCGCACACCGACGACCTGCCGTCGGTCGAGTACGACAGCGGACGCCTCATCGACCGCGACCTGCCGTGGTACCAGACCTTCAAC
>DASYSN010000527.1:0-5898 GCA_036003305.1 Thermoanaerobaculia bacterium | reverse complement strand
TGCTGGCCTGAAGCAGAGCAAGCGTATTCATAATGTTGTTTGTTTCGATAGGAAGGAGTCGCGGAAAGACCCCAGCGAATTGGACCCGATAGCTTGCCGGATGCCCCGCATCAAGTCAAGGTAGAACGAGACATTGTGGATGGTGTTGTAGACGTGGGCGGCGATCTCGTCGTTCACGAAAAGGTGCCGCAGGTAGGCGCGCGAGACCGTCGTGCACGTGGTGCAGGAGCAGTTCGGATCGAGCGGACCAGGGTCGTCGGCGTACTTCGCGTTCTTGATCGCGACCTTGCCGAGGCTCGTGAAAAGCGAGCCGTTCCGGGCGTTTCGCGTCGGCATCACGCAATCGAACATGTCGATCCCCGCCGCGACGCCATCCAGCAGATCCTCCGGCGTACCGACGCCCATCAGGTAGCGCGGCTTCTCCGCGGGGAGGAGCGGCGTCGTGTAGCCGATGATCTCGAGCATCTCGCTCTTCGACTCCCCCACCGCCACCCCCCCGATCGCGATCCCGTCGAAGTCGAGCGACGCGATCTCCTCGACGCTGCGCTTGCGGAGGTCTTTGTAGATGCCGCCTTGGACGATGCCGAAGAGGGCGGAGGCTCCCGCTCGGACCGCGAGCGACCGCCGCGCCCACCGGTGCGTCAGCTCCATCGACTTCTCCGTCTCGTCGTGCGAGATGCCGTGCGCGGGGCATTCGTCGAACGCCATGGCGATGTCGACCCCCATCCGCTGCTGGATGTCGATCGACGTCTCGGGTGAGAGGAAATGGAGTGAGCCGTCGATGTGCGACCGGAACTCGACCCCCTCCTCGCGCAGCTTCCGGATGGACGATAGCGAGAAGACCTGGAAGCCGCCGGAATCGGTGAGGATCGCGCGGTCCCACGACTGAAACGCGTGCGCGCCGCCGAGCTTCTCGATCAAATCGACGCCCGGGCGGAGCATCAGGTGGTAGGTGTTGTTGAGGATGATCTCGGGGCCGAGCGCCTTCAACTGCTCGGTTGTCAGTGACTTGACCGAGGCGAGCGTGCCGACCGGCATGAACACCGGCGTCTCGATCGTGCCATGGCGCGTCGTGAGCCGTCCGCGGCGCGCCGCCCCGTCGGTATGAAGGATCTCGAAGCCGAGCCGCTGCACTACTGCAACTTCATCTGCTCGACATGCACATTCGCCGGCAGGTTGAGCATGAAGCGGCTCTGCGCCACCGGTTCGTTCACGCGCAGATGCGTGAACTCGTACTTCGTCACGTCGCCATCCCCCTCGATGTACTCGATCCGGGTGGTGAGGTACGACTTCTTGTCGATCCACAGCTTGATCCGCTGGACGCGCTTCGCCACCGCGCCGGTCTTCGGCTTGAGGTCGAGCAGGTACGCCGGATCGCTCGGCTTGTTCGTGAACGTGAAGTCGAAATAGCGCGAGAGCTCGTCGATCGCGCCGCTCGCCCCCATGTATTTGAAGATGCGGTCCTGGAAGCGCGCGACGTCGAGCGTCTCCGCCTTGTTCAGCTCCGGGTAGTACGTCGTCATCTTCGCGTTCGTGATCAGCATCTGCACGCGCTTCGGCGCGTCGTACGACCAGAGAACGTTGTTCGGCTTCGAGTAGACGAACGTGCCGGTCGACACTTCCGGCTTCGCGAGCAGCGCCAGGGTCTTCTCCTGGCGGAAGTCCGCCTGCAGCGTGTTGGTCTGCCGCTGCGTCTCCTGGACCTTCTTGATCACCTCTTCGAGCGAGTTCGGATCGGCGATTTTCGCGGCGGAGAGAGGGAGCGCCATTGCCGCGGCGAGCGCGGCGATTACTACCTTGCTTCGGAACATGCGGCGAGCAACATCCCGCGAAATCCTGAAAATTTCTCTATACTGACGGGCAACACAAGGAGAACTCATGCGAAAGACGTTGCTGGCGATCGTGCTTCTGCTCGCCACGCAGTCTGGGTGGGCGGGCGTTTCCTACGAGTTCGTTCAAAACACCCGGTCGGATATCGAGCAGATCCCCCCAACCACCCTTACCGGCCGAGCCATCATCGACGGCGCCCGTTCCCGGATCGACTTCGGCGGCGGCAACATCTACGCACCGGGCGCCTACGTCATCTCGACCGACGCCTCGCGCACGCTCCTCTACGTCGACCCGATCTCGAAGACCTACAGCGAGGTCAACGCTGCCGGGATCGCCGCGATGTACGGCAACGCGGAAATCAAGATCGACAACTTCAAGACGAACACGACCCTTCTCGACGATCACCCGAACGTCGCCGGCGTCCCCACCAATCACTACCACCTCACCCTCTCCTACGACATGACGCTGCAGTACGGCACGATGCCGCTGACGCAGAAGATCGACGAAGAGATCGACAAATGGACGACGACGCAGTTCGGCGACATCGCCGACGCCTTCTTCGCGAACGGCAGCATCAAAACCGGCAACCCCAAGCTCGATGAGCTGATCGAGACCGAAACGCGCTCGATCAAGGGCTTCCCGCTCCGCCAGACAGTCGTCGTGAGAACGACGAGCCCGCTCGCCGTCACCGGCGAGCTCAAGGGAAAGATGCACGACGTCCGGACGCAGCAACGCGAGCTGCTCATCACGAAGATCCAACAGCAGCAGGCCGACGCCAGCGTCTTCCACGTCCCTTCGACGTTCCGTAAACTCGAACCGGGCGAGCAGCAGAATCTGACGAAACAGACGCAGATGACGGTGCTCTCCTTCGACGACGGCTCGAAAAAGCAAGACGACGGATCGAAGAAACAATAGGTGTTATCCTCCGGATCGGTTCAAGTCGGTTGAATCGCTAGGTTCAATTCAGTTGATGAAGAGAGTTCTGCGCTATCTGGTGACGGGTCCGCGTGCGTTCCTCGCAATCGCGATTCCGATCGCTCTCCCTCTCCTCGTCGCCACCGTCAGTCTTCAGCCCTCCGCGAGTTCCTCGGTCACGAAGGCTTCGCTCGTCGCGCCGAAGCTCGTTTACTCCGACCTGCAGCAAACGCCGAGCGCCGCGCTTCCCGCGCACGCCGACATCCTCACGATGGAGGACGGCGACACGCTCGACTCCGTCCTCATCGCCGGCGGCCTCTCGTCGCGTGAGACCGCGACCCTCACGCACCAGATCGGCCAGTCGGTCGACCTTCGCCGCCTCCGCCCCGGCAATCTCGTCCGCTTCTACCGCGACGAGCAGGGCGCCATCGGCAGCGTGGAGTTCAAGGTCCTCGGCTGGGGCGAAGTCGACGCGATCCGCAACGGCGACCACTTCGACGTCACGCCGCACGTCGCCGAGACGCGCGAAGTCGAGACGACGATCTCCGCCTCGATCGACCGCTCGCTCTACGAAGCGCTCCGCAACGCCGGCGAGAACCCGCAGCTCGTCCAGCAGCTCGTCGACGTCTTCCAGTGGGACATCGACTTCTTCGCGCTGAAGAAAGGCGACGCCTTCACGCTCGTCGTAAAGAAGCGCTACGCCGGAAATGACCTCGTCGGCTACGGCCCGATCGCCGCCGCCCGTTTCCTGCACGACGGCGACATGTACGAGGCGTTCCGCCATGAGTCGCCCGACGGCCGCGCCGGCTACTACGCCCGCAGCGGCACGCCGCTCCGCAAACAGTTCCTCCGCGCGCCTTTGCAGTTCACGCGCATCACCTCCGGCTTCTCGAAGAGCCGCTACCACCCGCTGCTCCACTACTTCCGTCCGCACCACGGCGTCGACTACGGCGCGCCGGTCGGAACACCGGTCATGACGACCGCCGACGGCGTGGTCATGGAGACCGGCTACAACCACGGCGAAGGAAACTTCATCCGCATCCGCCATACGTCACGGATCGAGACGATGTACCTCCACCTCTCCCGCTTCGGGAAGAACATCCGGCGCGGGAAGCAGGTGACGCAGGGCGACGTCATCGGCTACGTCGGGATGACCGGCCTCGCGACCGGTCCGCACCTCGACTACCGCGTCAAAGACGGCGACAACTGGCTCGATCCATTGAAGTTGAAGTCGATCACGCCCGACCCGCTGCGCGGCGACCAGCTCGCGTCGTTCCGCGCCAACGTCTCCCGCCTCTCCTCCCGGATCGCCTCGGCCGCCACCGAAGTGATAAAAGTAGCGTCCAACCGACGGGCACTTTTCTAGCTAGACCCGCGGTCGCCTACGCTCTCATGAAAAAAGTCACCGTTCGGGCGCCGGTGCGCGCCGATTTGGCCGGCGGCACCCTCGACCTCTGGCCGATCTACCTCTTCCATCCGGGCTCGCGCACCGTCAACGTCGCGATCTCGTACTACGCCGAATCCGAAGTCACCGCGACCGGCGACAGCGCCATCGAGATCCACCTGTCGGACCAGCAGTACCGGCAGCGCTACGAGTCGGTGCAGGAGCTCGCCGCCGATCCGAAGGCCGCGCTGATCTATCGCGCTCTCGAGCATTTCCGCCTCACCGGCATCTCGATCACGACTCGGACCGACGCCCCCCGCGGCTCCGGCCTCGGCGGCTCTTCGGCCTTGACCGTGACCCTCGTCCGCGCGCTTTCCGAGTTCGCATCGACTCCATTCGACGGCGACGACCTCGTCTTCCTCGTTCGCGACCTCGAGACGCGGCTCCTCGGCGTCCCCGCCGGCATCCAGGACTACTACCCGCCCGTCTACGGCGGGCTCGCCGCGCTGCATCTCGAGCCCGGCGTTCCCGTCCGTCATCCGATCTCGCTCCCGATCGCCGAGCTCGCGCAGCACTTCGTCCTCCACTACACCGGCGTGGCGCACTTCTCCGGGACCAACAACTGGGAGATGTACAAACGCGAGGTCGAGGGGAAGAAGAAGATCCACAAAGGCTTCGCGAAGATCGCGGCGACGTCGATCGAGATGGAGCGCGCCCTCGAGAGCGGCGACATGGAAGGCGCCGGCCGAGCGCTCGCCAAAGAATGGCTCAACCGCAAAGCGCTGATCGACGGCATCTCGACGCCCGAGATCGAAGCGGCCATCGCCGCTGCCACCGAGGCCGGCGTATGGGGCGGAAAAGTGTGCGGCGCGGGCGGCGGCGGATGCATCGTCTTCCTCACGCCGAAAGAGAAACGCGAAGACGTCATCCGCGCCCTCGGCAACGTCGAAGGACGCGTGCTCGACGTCCAACCGGTCGCGCACGGAATGAGCGTGCAGATCGAGGACGACACTGCCGTCCACATTCCCGCTCGCCGTTCGTACCGCGACACCATGCGCCAGTCGGTCGACCAGCTCTACGTCTCCCGCGGCGCAGGCGACTACCGGCCGTACGTCCTCGCCGAGAGCGTCATCACCCACATCGAGCCGCGGAGCGGCGTCCATCACACAATCGTCCGCTCCTACATCGCGCCGATCGTGCCGAAGGACGGCGCCGTCCTGTGGCAGCAGGCGTCGCAGATCAACGCCGAGACACTCGACATCCGCGCCGTCCCCGATCCCGAGCGCAACGTCGCGATCGACGTCGCTCCCGAAGACCTCACGCAGATCGCGTCGGCAAGCGAAGAAGGATTCAAACAGTTCATCGGCGAGACCGAACGGCTGCGCATCTTCCACAACCCCGCGTTCAACCTCTACTCCGACCCGGACGAGACGCGCGCCGCGTTCCTCGAGCGCTGCGCCGAGGAGGCGACGCGCCGCCTCGACGACGAGAGCGAGCGCCTCGAGAGCACCTTCCGCCGCCGCATCGACCAGGTGAAGGAGCGGAGCGAGCGCGACACCCGCGAGATCGAGAAGGACGACACCGTCCCCCGCGAGCGCCGCGACGACGTGAACGTCAACTGGGGCCAGGCCCTCTACAACATCACCGCCGGCCGCCCCGCCTCCGCGGTCGCCGACGCGCCGTCATCCGTGCGCGAGACCGACTACATGGACAAGATCGCCCAGATCCAACGCGCCTGGGACAAAGAGCTCGAAGCCCGACGCGAAGTC
>DASYSN010000526.1:0-2843 GCA_036003305.1 Thermoanaerobaculia bacterium | reverse complement strand
AGGTGGCCGGTCTCGGCGATGCGGAGCGCCGACTCGATCGTCTCGAGGTCGCGCATCTCGCCGATGAGCACGACGTCGGGATCCTGACGGAGCGCGCTCTTCAGCGACGCGGTGAACGAGTGCGTATCGGCGTGCAGCTCGCGCTGGTTGACGATGCAGCTCTTGTGCTGGTGGAGGAACTCGACGGGGTCCTCGATCGTGATGATGTGCTGGTGCGTCTCGCGGTTGATCTTGTCGATCATCGCGGCGAGCGTGGTCGACTTGCCGGAGCCGGTCGGACCGGTGACGAGGACGAGACCGCGCGGCTTGCTGCAGATCTCCTCGACCACCGCCGGCAGTCCGAGCTCCTTGAACCCGAGAATCTCGTACGGGATCTGGCGGTAGACGGCGGCGACCGCGCCGCGCTGGTTGAAGATGTTCGCGCGGAAGCGCGCGAGGCCCTTGATACCGAACGAGAGATCGAGCTCGAGGTCCTCTTCGAAGCGGTGCTTCTGGGCGTCGGTGAGGACCGAGTACGCAAGCTGCTTCGTCTCGGGCGCCGTCAGAGGCGGCATGTCGAGCGGCACCAGCTTGCCGTCGATGCGGATCTGCGGGGCGGAGTTGGTGGTGACGTGGAGGTCGCTGCCGCCGCGCTCGACCATTGTCTTCAGAAGCTGATGTAGGGTGACTGCCATTCGTTCTCCCGAGAGCTACAGCACTGTTTCTCGAACGACTTCCTCGACCGTGGTGATTCCTTCTTTGATTTTAATCAGGCCCGAGCGGCGGAGCGTGATCATGCCGTTCTCGATCGCGCGTTTCTTGATGTCGAGAGCACTGCCGCCGGAGAGGATCATGTCGCGCAGGTCGTCGTCGATCTGCATGACTTCGACGAGGCCGACGCGTCCCTTGTAGCCGGTGTTGTTGCACTTTTCGCAGCCGCGGCCCTTGAAGACCTTGAACGATCCGGTCTCGTCCTTCTTGTAGCCGAGGTTCACGAGCGCCTGCTCCGGCATCTCGACTTCTTCCTTGCAGTTCGCGCAGATGCGGCGCACGAGCCGCTGCGCCGCGATGAGCTGCACCGAGGTCGCCACCAGGAACGGCTCGATGCCCATGTTCATGAGGCGGTTGATCGTCGACGGCGCGTCGTTCGTGTGCAGCGTCGAGAGCACGAGGTGGCCGGTGAGCGCCGCCTTGATCGCGATCTCCGCCGTTTCGAAGTCGCGGATCTCGCCGACGAGGATGATGTTGGGGTCCTGCCGCAGGAACGAACGGAGCGTCGCGGCGAAGTTGAGTCCGATCGACTCCTTCATCTGCACCTGATTGATGCCGGGGAGGTTGAACTCGACCGGATCTTCGGCCGTCATGATGTTCACTTCGGGCGAGTTCACCTTCGCGAGCGCGGAGTAGAGCGTGTTCGTCTTGCCGGAGCCGGTCGGGCCGGTGACGAGCACCATCCCCCACGGCTTGAAGATCGCCTCCTCGAACTTCGCGAGCGACTCCTGCTCGAAGCCGAGCTTCGTCATGTCGAGGCGGAGGTTGTCCTTGTCGAGCAGCCGGAGAACGATCTTCTCGCCGAAGAGCGTCGGGAGGACGGAGACGCGGAAGTCGAGCTCCTTGTTCTTGTCCTCGAGCTTGATCTTCAGCTTGATGCGGCCGTCCTGCGGGAGGCGCTTCTCCGAGATGTCGAGCTTGGAGAGGATCTTCATGCGCGACGTGATCGCATCGCGCAGCTTCAGGGGCGGGTTCATGATCTCGTACAGGATCCCGTCGATCCGGAACCGGACGCGGTACTCCTTCTCGTACGGCTCGATGTGGATGTCGGACGCGCCGCGCCGGATGGCGTCGGTCAGGATCAGGTTGACGAGTTTGACGACCGGCGCTTCCTCGGCGCCTTCCGCCAGCGCCTCGACGTCGAGCTCCTCGTCGTCTTCGAGGACCTCGAGATCACCGCTCGCCTCGGTCTGGAGGTCCTCCATGACCTTCTTGAGCTCGATCGACGACGTGGTGCCGTAGTAGTTGTCGATCGCCGCCTTGATCCCGAGCTCCGACGCCACGACCGGCTCGACGTTGTAGCCGGTCATGAACTTGATGTCGTCCATGGCGAAGACGTTGGTCGGGTCCGCCATCGCGATGGTGATCGTGGCCCCGGTCTTGTTGACCGGGAGGATGTTGTACTTGCGGGCGACCTCGGACGAGATCAGCTTGATGACGCCCGGATCGATCTCGAAGTGCTGCAGGTTGATCGACGGGACGCCGAACTGCTGCGAGAGGCACTCGGTGATGTCTTCCTCGGCGACGAAGCCGAGTTTGATGAGCGTTTCGCCGAGCTTTCCGCCCGTTTCCTTCTGTACACGCAGGGCTTCCTTGAGCTGATCCTGCGTGATCAGACTCGCCTTGGTCAGCAACTCGCCTAGACGCACACTCATGTGGACGAAATTAGGGGGAACGGTACTCCGGCGCGGTGAACAATATCAATCGGAGGTTTATTTGGAGGGGCGACCCTCGCCGGGCTCAGCCGACCAGTAGCCGCTCGAAACGCTTCGTAGCGTCGCCGTAATTGCACCGATTTTCGCCTCGGAGCGGATGCGGACCGGCAGGTGGCGCCAGTCGTCGCTATACCAGATCGTCATCTGGCTCTTGGCGTCATCGCGGAAGATCCCGGCGCCCTGGGTGTGCGGCTCGACGACGAGGCAATCGAATTTGCCGGCGGGGGTGTCGAGGGTGTCGGTGCGGACCACGTGCGCCTCGACATCGCGCAGCTTGCCGTCCGCGATGATCGTGAAGCGCAGCACTTCGCCGACCTTCAGGGGGAAGCCGCGCATGTAATAGATGAGCGAGAGCGGATCGAAGACGATCGGCGGGGT
>DASYSN010000525.1:0-6792 GCA_036003305.1 Thermoanaerobaculia bacterium | reverse complement strand
GTATCCGTTCCAGCACGGCGTTCGCGAGAACGCGGGCTTCACGCTCGACCCGAAAACGCCGACCGTCGCGACGCTCCTCAAGCCGCTCGGCTACACGACCGGCGCGTTCGTCGGCGCGTTTCCGCTCGACGCGCGCTTCGGCCTGAACCAGGGTTTCGACACCTACGACGACAACTACGGCAAAGGGCAGTCGACGGTCGACTTCATCGTCCCGGAGCGGCGCGCCGAGGCCGTGCTGAAGGCGGCGACGAGCTGGTGGCAGAGCCACGATCACCAAAAGCGGTTCATGTGGATTCATCTGTACGACCCGCATGCGCCGTACGATCCGCCGGAGCCGTTCCATACCGAGTACCAGGGCAAGGAGTACCTCGGCGAGATCGCGTACGTCGACAGCCAGCTCACCGCGCAGCTCGGGCCGATCCTGCAAGCCGATCCCGACGCGCTCGTGATCGTCACCGGCGATCATGGCGAGGCGCTCGGCGATCACGGCGAGCTGACCCACGGCCTCTTCGCGTACGAGTCGACGCTGAAGATCCCGCTGATCGTCGCGGGCGCTGGGCTCCCGCATCGCGTCGAGAACGGCTACGTACGCCACGTCGACATCGTGCCGACGATCCTCGCGGCGGTCGGCGGTCACCCGCCGGGGAACCTCCGCGGCGCGCCGCTCACCGCGGCGATCGGATCGCGCGACAGCTACTTCGAGTCGCTTTCCGCTTCGCTGAATCGCGGATGGGCGCCGCTCACCGGCATCATCCACAACAGCGAGAAGTACATCGACCTGCCGATTCCGGAGCTGTACGACCTCCCGCGCGATCCGCACGAGACGAACAACCTCCGCGACGAACGGCGCCGCGACGTCGAAGCGGCGCGCGCGCTGCTCGATCCGATGAAGGTCGAGCCGGGAACGCGTACCGTCGATGCCGACACGGCCGCCAAGCTCCGCAGCCTCGGCTACATCTCCGGCTCCGGCGGCGGAAAGAAGAACTTCACCGAGGCGGACGATCCGAAGAACCTCGTCGCACTCGACAACAAAATGCACGACGCGATCGACGCATTCGAGCGCCATCAGCCGCAGCGCGGACTGGAGCTGGCGCGCGAAGTCGTCACCGAACGTCCCGGCATGATCGCCGGACGCGAGATCTACGCGTTCATGTTGCAGGAGAACGAGCGGGTGCCGGAGGCGATCCACGAGCTCGAGACGATCGTGAAGGATCCGGCCTCGAACACCGACAACCTCGATTCGCTCGCGCTGCTGTACTGCGAGACGGGGCATCCCGATAAGGCGGCCGCGCTGCTGCAGCCGCATGCGTCGGGCAAGGACCCCGACCTGCTGAACGCGTACGGCGTGGCGCTCCTCGACATGGGGCGGTTCGCGGAGGCCGACGCGGTCTTTCAGAACATCCTGACGATCGATCCGAACAACGCGCCGGCGCTGCAGAACCTCGGGATCGCCGCGTTGCGGCGTGATGATCGCACCAAGGCGATGGATTACCTGAACCGGGCGCTGGTGCTGAACCCGCGGCTCCCGAACGCGCTCAACACGATGGGCGTCGCGTACGCCGATGGAGGGCAGTTGGCGGAGGCGGTCGACTACTGGAATCGTGCGGTCGCCGTCGACCCGCGGCAGTACGACGCGCTCTTCAACATCGCGCTGGTGGAGACGCGCGCCGGCCATCGCGAGGAGGCGAAGCGGGCTCTTTCGCAGTTCATCCACACCGCGCCGCGCGAGCGCTACGGACCCGATATCGACAAGGCGGCGCAGGCTCTCGCGGCGCTGCGCTAATGGACGGCTATACTTTTTGACGTTGGCGATCGACGATCTGTCTGAATTCGAGGAGCGCATTGGCTATCGGTTTGCCGACCGCGAGCTCCTCACGCGCGCGCTGACGCACAAGTCGTACTCGCACGAGGCGAAGTCGGAGGCGATCGGCCACAACGAAACCTTCGAGTTCCTCGGCGACTCCGTGCTCGGTTTCGTCGTCGGCGATCTCCTCTTCCGCAACTTCCCGGCGCTCGACGAAGGGGCGCTCTCCAAGATGAAGGCGTTCCTCGTGAGCGCCACGAGCCTCGCCGCGAAGGGGCGCGAGTACGGGATGGGCGACGTGATCCGCCTCGGTGTCGGCGAGGAGAAGACCGGCGGCCGGAAGAAGGACTCGCTGTTGGCGAACCTCTTCGAGGCGATGATCGCGGCGGTCTATCTCGACGGCGGAATCGAGCCGGCGCGGCAGCTCCTCGAACGGACATTCACCTCGAGCATCGCGGAGATCAACGAACGCGACCTGCTTTTTCACGACTACAAGACCGCACTTCAGGAGATGGCGCAGGGGGACGGGCTGCCGTTGCCGGAGTACAACGTCGTCGACGAAGTCGGCCCCGACCACGACAAGATGTTCGTCGTCGAGGTGAAGGTCGGCCGGCTCGTGGCGCGCGGCGAAGGGTCGTCGAAGAAAGAAGCGCAGCAGCAGGCCGCCAAACATGCGTTGCTCGACGCGAACCGGTAGCCGCGTTCTGGCGGCGTTCGTCGTCGCGTTTCTGACGCTCAGTACGGCGCGCTCGCAGCCGTCGCGATCGACGTCCGATCTCGACCGGCTGCGCGACGAGATCGCGCGGCTGAAGGCAAAGCTCGACGACGTCCACCGCCAGTCGAAATCGGCGCAGCAGGAGCTGGAGGCGGTCGACCTGGAGCTCGGGATCCGCACGCGCGAGCTCGATCTCGCCATCGAGACGCAACAGCACCTCGACGACGAGCGAAAAACGATCGAGGCACAGATCGCCGAGCTCGCGCCGCGCATCGACCGCCAGAAAAAGTTCCTCGGGAAACGCCTCGCCGCGCTCTACCGGATGGGCGAGCTGAGTTACCTGAGGATGCTGCTGTCGATGGACGACCGCCGCGATCCGATCGAGGCGATGTCGATGCTCAACTTCCTCATCACCCGCGACGCCCGCGCCGTCTCGCGCTTCCAGGCGACGCGCGAGCAACTCTCCCTCCGCCGCGGCGACCTCGCCGACCGGCAGCGGAAGATCGCCGACGTCCGACGCGTCGTCGAGGACCGGCAACGCGCCGTCGCTGCCGCCCACGCCCAGAAGGAACAACTCGTTGCATCGCTCCAGCGCCAGGAGCATGGCTCGGAGAAGCACTTGGCGGACCTCGAGGAGAAGGCGAGGCGTCTGGAGCGGCTGATCGAGGTCCTCTCGAAGCAGGAGACCGCGGGCGCGGGCTCGTTCGACATCCGAACCGTCCAGGGGGCGCTGCCGTGGCCGGCTGACGGGAAGGTCGTCGAGCGCTTCGGCCGGCAGCGGAACCCGAAGTTCGATACCTTCACGACCAACAACGGAATCAAAATCGAAACACCTGCCGGGGCCCCGGTTCGTGCAGTATTCGGTGGAACAGTTCTTTTTTCGCAGTGGTTCAAGGGATATGGCAACTTGATCATTCTCGATCACGGCCATCGGGTGTTTTCGCTCTATGGCAACCTGAAGTCGGCTTCCGTCGCGGCGGGCGATCGCATCGCGGCGGGCCAGACGATTGCAGGAACGGCAGAGAGCGAAGAGACGCCGCCCGCGTACCTCTATTTCGAGATGCGGCAGGACAATCGCCCCGAAGATCCGCAGAAGTGGCTGCGGTGAGATGAATATGACGAAAAAGAAAATCGCATTCCTTACGATCTCGGTCGCGTTTCTGGTCACGCTCCTCGGCGGTGCGCTGTTTGGTCAGGCATCGTCGAAGACGAGCATTTACCGGCCGCTCAGCATCTTCACCGAGGTCTTCGATCTCGTCCGCAGCAACTACGTCGAGCCGGTCACCTCCGACCAACTGCTCGACGGCGCGTTCAGCGGCGTCACCGACGCGATCGACGAATTCAGCTACTACGTGCCGCCCTCCCAGATGGCGGCGTACAAGGGCTTCGCAGACACTGACGACAACGGCACCGGTCTGATCGTGAGCCGGCGCTTCGGTTACGCGTACGTCATCTCGGCCGTCCCGGGCTCGCCGGCGGCGAAGGCGGGCGTCGAGCGCGGCGACTTCATCGACAAGATCGACGGCAAGTCGACGACGAAGATGGCCGTCTGGCAGATGAAGAACGCCCTCGCCGCGAGTCATCCCGTCGAGCTGTCGGTCCTCCACGGCGGCCAGACGAAGCGCGAGCCGTTCAAGCTCGATCACACGAACTTCCATCCGGTGAACGTCACGACGAAGCAGTACGGCAACGTCGCGGTCATCACGATCCCGTATTTCGACAAGGGAACCGAGGGGCAGTTCCGCGCCGCGCTCGACAACGTGCGCAAGGCGGGAACGCGCAAGCTGATCGTCGACGTGCGCGGCAACGCCGCGGGCGACGTCGACGAGGCGATAGCCTCGGCCGACGATCTTCTGACCAGCGGCCTGATCACGTCGCTCGAAGGGCGCAAAGTCGAGATGAAGAAGTGGCAGGCCGACCGGAACACGGCGTACGACGGCGACGTCGAGGTCCTCACCGACGCGTCGACGGCGGCCGGCGGCGAGATCTTCGCGGCCGCGATTCACGGCAACAGCCGCGGCAAGACCGTCGGCGTCACGACTTACGGCAAGTCGATCGTGCAGAAGTTCATCGCCCTCCCGAGCGGCGGCGGCGTCTACATGACCGTGGCGCACTACACGACTCCCGAGCTCAAGCCGATCAAGGACGGCGGCGTGAAGCCGGACGTCCTCGTCGACCTCTCCTCGCAGGCGATCCGCGAGCCGAAGGACAAGAACACGCCCGCGGAGCCGCGCGAAGACCTGATCATGGAGAAAGCGCTCTCGCTCTACGGCGAGAACATGACGGTGGTGCCGAAAAAAGCAGCGTAAAATCGCCCCATGGCAGGTCGGGAGGGGAGAAGGAAGCCGGTCCCGCGACGGAGCTCGTTCCGCTCCATCGCGGCGCTGATGCTGATTCCGATCTGCGGGTTCGTGGTGTTCGTGTTTTATCGCTTTGTGCGCGACCACGTCGAATTGAACGCGCCGCGAGCGAACACGGCCGCGATGGTTACGAGGTTACGCGGTCACGAGGTAGCACCGGCCCCCGAAACCCCGAAACCTCGTAACTCCGCAACCGCCCCGAAGGGGCAACTCGTCCTCATCATCGACGACGTCGGCTTCGACCACCAGCCGCTCGACGCGGCGATGCACATCGATCCGAACCTCAACTTCTCCGTCCTCCCGAACGCGCAGCACGCGCACGAGTTCGCGGAGGAGCTGCACAACGCCGGCTTCGAGGTGCTCTGCCATTTGCCGATGGAGCCGGTCGACTACCCGCGGCAGTCGCCGGGGAAGAACGCGGTGATGACCGCGATGACCGACGCGCAGATCGCCGAGACCACGCGCGAGGACATTGCGGCGGTGCCGCACGCGGCGGGCGTGAACAACCACATGGGGTCGCGCGCGACGAGCGATCCGCGCGTCATGCGCGCGGTACTGACGTCGCTGCCGAAGGGGATGTTCTTCATCGACTCGATGACGACGTCGAAGTCCGTTGCCCAACGCGTCGCGCGGGAGATGCGCGTCCCGACCGCGGCACGGCAGGTGTTCCTCGACGACGTCCAGGAAGAAGCCGCCGTCCGAAAGCAGCTCGCGCAGCTCATGGCCGACGCCGCGCAGCGCGGCACCGCGATCGGGATCGGCCACATGTACCCGGTGACGGTGCGCGTGCTCAGTGAGGCGGCGCCGGAGCTCCGCGCGAAGGGATTCCGCTTCGTCCGCGCCAGCGAAGCGGTCGACTGATTTGCTCCTCGCGCTCTTTCTTCTCGACCTCGCCGCCGGCCTCGTCCTCTTTCTTCCGCTCGTCGGCCGCCGCAACGCCGGGCCGAAGTTCTATCGGATGACGCTGATGATCGGCGCCTCCCTCGCGCTGTTCGCGATCGCGGCGCACTGGAACGCGCACCACCGCGATCTCGTATTGCTCGATGCCGCGGTCGTGGTGATCTCCGCGGTCGTCTTGCTGACGCTCCGCTATCCGAAGCGCCTCGTCTTCCGCCTCCCGGCAGCGGTTCTCGGGATCGCGTACGCGATCGCGTGCGTCGGCGCATACGACGGTGCGGTTCGTCCGCCCAACATCGCGTGGTCGATCGCCGGCGCGCTCGCCTCGGTCGCGATCCTCGGCAGCATCTATCTCGCGATGACCCTCGGCCACTGGTACCTCGTCGTCCGCGGCATGGCGATCGATCCGTTGCGGCGGCTCACGATCGCGACACTCATCACGACGCTCGCGAAGATCGTCCTCGTGATCGCCGCGTTTTTCGCCGGCGACCTGTGGCGCGAAATCGCGCTGCGGCAGGGCATCTTCTTCTGGATGCGCGCCGGCTGGGGGCTCATCGGCCCGCTCGCGCTCTTTCCGATGGTGTGGGGGACGGTCCGGATCCGGTCCACGATGGCCGCCACCGGCATCCTCTATGTCGACGTCGTCGCCGTCACGATCGGCGAAGTCCTCGGCGCGTGGCTGGCGTCAATGGCGCATCTGCCGCTCTGATGATGGTCGATTTTGTCGGTCTCTTCCTGACGATCGGATTTTGGGTCATCGTCGCGTATGCGCTTTATGCGATCGACGAGCGCCGTTTTCCGCTCATCTGCGTCGCGTTGTGGCTTCTCGCTTATGGCGCGCCATACGTCATCCCGTCGGCGTATCTGGTCTCTATCGTGGTCCGCTACCTGCTCCCGGTCGTGTTGGCGGTCTGGCTCAAGCTCCACGACGCCCTGTGACGTAGAATCGAGGCGATGCCCGACGACGCTTCGAACGACGCCATTTTCGAGGCGGCGGCCGACGCGATCGTGGACGG
>DASYSN010000524.1:0-2577 GCA_036003305.1 Thermoanaerobaculia bacterium | reverse complement strand
CTACACGGTCCTCGGCAGCGCGGTGAACATCGCGTCGCGCCTCGAGAGCGGCGTGGCCAAGCCGGGGCAGGTGGTCATCTCGCAGAACACGATCGACCGGACGCTCGGGAGCTTTGAAACGGAATCGCTCGGCGAGTTCGCGCTCAAGGGCCTCCAGCAGAAAATGCCGGTCTTTGCCGTGCTGAGCTCGTCGGCGCTGCCGAGGCCGTCGACCGAGACGTTGCACGCGACGCGGTAGATCCCGCCGGCAAGATTGCCGGCGCCACACCAGGATTGTCGGCGCCACACTGTGTGTTTTCATTGATCTGATGAAGTCGTTCCGCCTCATCATCGAGCCGATCGTGCTCGCGGTCGCGCTCGCGCTCGTCGCGCGGGTGTTCGTGCATCTCTACACGATCCCGTCCGCTTCGATGATGCCGACGCTGGCGCCGGGAGATCACATCCTGGTGACTCCGTACGCCGCCAACGCGCAGCCGCAGCGCGGCGACGTGATCGTGTTTCGCCGCGGGGAGATGGTGCTCGTGAAGCGCGTCATCGCCACGCAGGGCGAGCTGATCGCCTCGCGCCTCGGCCGCGTCATGATCGGCGGCAAGTCGATCGCCGAGCCGTACGTCTCGAAGCAGGGGGCGAGCGGCGCGATCGATCCGCAGATCATCCCGCACGACTGCTACTTCGTCCTCGGCGACAACCGCTCGAATTCGCTCGACAGCCGCTCGTGGGGCGTCCTGCCGCGCAGCGCGATCATCGGCCGCGCGCGTATGGTGCTCTGGTCGTCGCAGTCGCACGGCGGCAATGTCGCCGACGCGGTCGAGAAGTCGAATGCTCCCAACGATGCGCCACGTCCCGCCGGACTTCGACTCTTCCGTCCGATCGGTTAAGCTTGGCCACAGGAGGTCCGTTCATGCGCCGCAGCAATCGCCGCGAGGCTGGTGAGGGAAATATCGGCTGTATCGTCGGACTGGTGATCCTCGTGATCGCGGTGATGATCGCCTACAAGATCATCCCGGTGAAAGCGAACATGGCCGACCTCCGGCAGGTCTGCATCGACGAAGGAAAGTCAGCCGGCCAGCACAACGACAGCTACATCATGAAGCGCATCCTCGAGAAGGCGGAGGACCTCAAGCTGCCCGTCACCGAGGACAACGTGACGATCGCACGCGAGGCGAACACGATCACGATCGACGTCGACTACACGGTGCCGGTGCAGTTTCCCGGCTACGTGTACCAGTGGCACCAGCATCACCACGTCGAGAACCCGATCTTCTGAGGCTCTACGACGCCGCGGCTTCTCGCGCGCTGGCGTGGGACGACTCCCACTCCTCCGCTTCGGGTGCGAAGAACTGGAGCCGCGCTTTCTTGAACTCGCGCGTCGGATAGAGCGCGCGCTTCTCCTCCACGCCGGTGTCGATGGCGAGGTCGTTGATGATCGACTCGCATTCGTCGACGGAACGACCGTGAACGGTGGTGTAGAGGTTGTACGGCCAGTCGTCGTAGGTCGGCCGGAGGAAGCAGTGCGAGACGGAGCGGTGCTCGGACATCTTGCGTCCAAGGTCGTCGGCGCGGTCCGGGGGGACGGCCCAGACGCCCATCGCCGTCGCGACGAAGCCGCTCTTGCGCGCCTGGATGAACGCGCCGAAACGGCGCATCTGCCCGCGAGACAACAGCGTGCGGGCGGCGCTGAGGATCTCGTCGGCGCCGAGGACTCCGTTGCGCGCGAGGGTCTCGAACGGCCGCGGGTGCAGCGGAAGGTCGCGCTGCAGCAGCCGCACGCATTCGATCTCGTGCGGCGTGAGCGGCGTGGCTTCGACGTCGGCCTCGGAATGGCTTTCGGATCCGTCGGCGCTGCTGGTCTTGTAGAGCTTGAGCGTGGGGAGCGGCCGGATGGAGTCGCACTCCGCCTGCTCGCCGAGGATCTCGATGGTCCGGTCGAGGCCGAGCTTCGATGAGCCGCCGACCGCGATCGTGAACCAGAGATTCAGGGTGTGGTTGCGCCGGTAGTTCTGCGTCACGCCGGGATGGGCGTTGATGACGTTCGCCGCCTGCTCGACCTTTTCGTCGGGCACGCTCGCCGCGACGAGGCACGACCGGTAGCCGAGCGCGCGCATGTCGAACTGCGCCGAGACCTGGCGGATGATTCCTTCGCGCTTCAAACGCTCGATGCGTTTGATGACCTCCTTCTCCGACATCTCGATCATCTGTCCGATGATCGCGAATGGCGTCGATGCCAGCGGCACGTCTCCCTGCAGAGCGTTGAGGAGCTCGCGGTCGCGTTGATCGATTTCCTGCATGGCCACCTCTACGGAGAAGTGAGGTTCAAATGGGGTGGTGGAATTGTAGCTTGGGATACTCGCCCGGATCGAGAAATTCGCCGCGTCGCGCGCGTTCACGATGGACTTGCGCGCTCTTGACAACATTCTCCCGATCGAGGCCGAGAAAGTCCGGCGAAAACCGTTCCAACTTCTGCAGCGACGCGTCGAACAGACGCACCGCTCCCGGAAAAGTGCCGCGCTTCATGTGGTGGTACGCCGCCGCGAGCTGGATCAGGCCCTGGTAGAAGAGAACGCGGTCGTCGTCGTC
>DASYSN010000523.1:0-7954 GCA_036003305.1 Thermoanaerobaculia bacterium | reverse complement strand
TCCAGCGGCGGCGCCGTCCCCGGCGCGAAGATCGAGATGGGCCCCGGCTACCAGGTCCCCTTCGCGAGCGCGATCAAGCGCGAAGCAAACATCGCCACCGGCGCCGTCGGCCTGATCACGGATGCCCACCAAGCCGAGGAGATCGTCGCGAACGGCGATGCCGACGCCATCCTCATGGCGCGCGCCTTCCTGCGCGACCCCTACTGGCCCCTGCACGCCGCGCACGAACTCGGCATCGACGTCACCTGGCCCCCTGAATACGAACGCGCCAAGGTGTGAATCTCCGAGGCAAACGTGGATTTCACGAGCACGATCGTGAATTGCACGAGCACGATCGTGAATTTCACGAGCACGATCGTGAATTTCACGAGGAACAACGTAGATTTCACGAGGAACAACGTGAATTTCACGAGGAACAACGTGATTTTCACGAGCAACAACGTGGATTTCACGATGAACAACGTGGATTTCACCTTCAACAACGTGAATTCCACGTCCCGCCTTGTGGAATCACCTGTCGCCCAGCCGCGGAGCGGCGACATACGGATTCACGGGATGTCGCCGCTCCGCGGCTCATTTGGGGGAATCGATCTAGGTATCCCAACGCTCACGCGTTGGGCTAATGAGATTTCGCCGCTCCGCGGCTATCGCGGACGAGGGCAGCTCTACTACCGCCTGGCGCAGCATCTCTGGGGGCGTGGCGATATCCACCTCGATGCCGAGGAAGTCGAGCGCGTCGCGTAGCGTCTCTCGCACCCGCGCTTCGTCGAGGGACGGCAGAGGCAAGGCGCCGTCGCGTTTGCCGAGCTTCTTGCCGTCGGGACCGAGGACGAGCGGGAGGTGGATGTACCCGGGGGTGGGGTATCGGAGGGCGTGTTGGAGCGCGATCTGGCGTGGCGTTGAGGAGAGGAGGTCGGCACCGCGGACGACTTGCGTGACGCCCTGCGCGGCGTCGTCGACCACGACCGCGAGCTGATAGGCGAAGATGCCGTCGGCGCGCTTCACGATGAAGTTATCCACCTCGCCACTGCCTCGGAAGCGCACGGTCCGCGGTGCGCGTCCCTCGGGGATCCCATTGCGGCACGTTCCCGGATAGCTCTCTTCTTCGGCAATGTCGGCGCGCGAGCAGGCGCAGTCGAAGACGAGGTTCTTCGATCGCAACTCGTTCAGCGCCACCTCGTACAGCGGAATGCGCTGCGACTGGTAGACGACGTCGCCATCCCACGTGAGCGCGTACCGTTCCAGCGCGTGCAGGATCTCCTCGGCCGATCCGGGAACGACGCGCGGCGTGTCGAGATCCTCCATCCGCACCAGCCACCGTCCGCCGTCGTGGCGCGCAAAGAGCCACGATCCGACCGCGGCGACGAGACTGCCAAGGTGCAGCGGGCCGGTCGGTGACGGCGCGAAGCGGCCGGTGGTCATTATCGGGAGGAGCAATGAATCGCGTCGCGAACGCGGAGCGCCGAGGGGCAGATGTGCTGCGCGTACCACCCCATGAGCACCGTGAGCGCGAACACGATCGAGAATGGGATCGCCGTCGCGTGGAGCACGCTGCCGACCCATTCGGGATGGCTGACCTTCTTCGTCTTGTGAATCAGCGCGGAGGCCAGCACCGCATTGAACGCCGTGTCGCCGAGGATCGTCGGCGCCGCCCAGATCAGGTAAGCGCCCGCGCCGATGACCGCCGCCGCGACCGCGATGACGATCAGCACGAGGATCATCTCGTCGCCGTCGAGATCGAGCCCTCCGAAACCGCCGCCGGAGCTCGATCCGCCGGCGCTCTTCACCGGCGCGGCGATGATCTGTTGCGGTTCGGCTGTTCCCCACGATCCACTGGCTCCGCCGCCCCCGAACTTCCCGCCGCCGGAGCTGAGATCGGCGATGGACGACGAAGAACCGCTGCTGCTTCCGCCGCCGCTGAAGTCGCAGAAATCGCTGATGTCGACGCCGCCCGACGACGCCTTACCGTGCGCGTGGTGGATGCAGATCCCGAAGTAGATCAGCCAGATCTTGAGCAGGCCGAGGAACGCGCCATACGCGACGATCACCGCGATGGCGTAGCGCATCCAGAGCTTCGCGATGTGAATCGCGAAGAGGCCGTGAACGGTCAGCAGCCCGACCGCGAAAGTCGCGACGAGGATGAGGGTCATGTGCAGGCGAAGCGAGAAGTGCTTCGTCAGCCACTGGTTCAGCCGATCGCGCGTCTCCGCCACGGCAGCGGCTCAGAGACGGAGCACGAGCTTGGTCATGTCGTGCTGGTTGCCGTCGGGATCGGTGCCGTAGCCCGGTTCGACGTACGACTTGAAGCCGAGCGTCGTCAGCGTCTGCACGGCGTCGGCCTCGAGGTCGGAGATCAGCATGCAACTGAGGTGGCGCAGGCCGTGGTCGCGCGCGATGTCGATCAGGTGGTTGACCATGATCGTGCCGAGGCCGATGCCGCGGAATTCAGGGTCGATCATCCAGCGGATGCGGCCGACCATGCGGAGCGGACCGCCGCGGCGGCGATGCAGCGTCGCGTCGGCGATGATCTTGTTGCCGGCGGTCGCCAGCAGCGGGAACACCTTCGCGTAGTCGATGTTGCGCGACCACTCGTCGATGACCGCGTGGTTCTCGACGGAATCCCACGCAAACCGCCGGTGGCTCGCCGGCATGCGCTGGAAGAACTCGTAGAGCGCGTCGCCATCGCGCTCGTTCATCGGGCGGAGGAGCACCCGCCGTCCATCCCTAAGCACGGCCTCCTCGGGGAAACGATGCGGCACTGAAGACCTCCGGGCTGTGAAGTGGCGCGAAGCATAACGTAGTCCTCGGTCCTCGGTCCTCGGTCCTCGGTCCTCAGATGCCGGCTTTTTCCGAGGACCGAGGACTGAGGACCGAGGACTTCACCCCTGCCGAAAGTCATGCACGCCCAACCCTCCCTGCAGCACATGTCTACGAAAGCGCGCATGCGTACATTGCGCATCGGAGGTACCGAATGACCGCACTCGTAAAGCTGACGGACGTCAGCAAGACCTACAGACTCGGTGACGTGCGCGTACGCGCGCTCGGCGGGATCGACCTGGCCATCGACAAGGGCGACTTCATCGCGCTCGCCGGCCCGTCCGGCAGCGGCAAGACGACGCTGCTCAATCTCATCGGCTGCATCGACAAGCCGGACAGCGGCCGGATCGTCATCGACAGCGTCGACGTCACGCCCGTCCCGCTGCACCGCCTCGCGTCGCTGCGCCGCGACACGCTCGGCTTCATTTTCCAGACGTTCAACCTGATCCCGGTGCTCACCGCGTACGAGAACGTCGAATACCCGCTGCTGCTGTCGGGTGTTCCACGACGCGAACGGGCGGAACGGGTGCACCGCTGGCTCGCGCAGGTCGGTATTGCCGATCAGGAGAAGCAGCGTCCCGACCAGCTCTCCGGCGGCCAGCGGCAGCGCGTCGCGATCGCTCGCGCCATGGTCGTGAATCCGAAACTCGTCCTCGCCGACGAGCCGACCGCGAACCTCGACTCGGACACGGCGGGCCACATCCTCGACCTGCTCGCCGAGCTCAACGCGAAAACCGGCGTCACGTTCGTCTTCTCGACGCACGACGCGTCCGTCATCGCCCGCGCCGAACGCGTCGTCCGCCTGCGCGACGGACACATCGAATCCACTGTCATCCTGAGCCGCGAAGACGGCGAAGGACCCGGTGCTGAAACACGCGACGGATCCTTCGCTGCGCTCCGCGGCTTCGCCGCGTCGCCAGCTCAGGATGACAGAACAACCGTGGTCGCCTAGGAGCCCGTCATGTTGATCAAGATCGCTTTCCGCAACATCCTCCGCAACCGCCGCCGCTCCGCGATCACGCTGCTGGTGATCGTGTTCGGATCGATCGGCCTCATTCTCTTCGGCGGCTACAAGGGCCACACGTTCTTCGCGCTCCGCGAGAGCACGATTCGCACGCGGCTCGGCCACCTGCAGATCTTCGCGAAGGGCTACGCCACCTCGGAGTCGCAGAAGCCGATGGCCTATGCGCTCGACGATGTCGCGTCGCTCCGCCGCCAGGTCGAGCACGATCCGCGCGTGAAGATGACCGCCGCCGAGATCACGCTGATGGGCCTCGTCAGCAACGGCGAGAAGTCGGAGACCTTCATCGCCACCGCGGTCGAACCGGCGAAAGACCGCATCATGAACAGCCAGCGGATGATCTCCGGCTCGCCGCTCTCGAACAACGAGCCCGATTCCGCAATCCTCGGCGCCGGCCTCGCGAAATCGATGCACGTCAAGGCGGGCGATTACGTGACGCTGATGACGACCACGGTCACGGGCTCATTGAACGCGATGGACGTCCGCGTCGCCGGCATCTTCACCATCGGCGTGAAGGAGTTCGACGACCGCGCGATCAAGATGCCGATCGCCGGCGCGCAGATGCTCCTGCAGACGAAGAAGGTCGAGAAGCTGCTCGTCTTTCTCAACAACACCGACGACACCGCCGCTGTCCGCGAAAGCCTCTCGCGTTCGCTGCACGGCGTCGAATTCAAGGACTGGTCGGAGCTCGCGACCTTCTACCACCAGGTCGTCGCGCTCTATAACGGGATCTTCGGGTTCCTCGGCCTAATCGTCTTCGCGATCGTGATCTTCAGCGTCGCAAACACGATCATGATGTCGGTCTTCGAGCGGACGCGCGAGATCGGGACGCTGATGGCGATCGGCACCACGCGCGCACGCCTCTGGCGGATGTTCCTCGCCGAAGGCTTCTCGATCGGGCTGATCGGCTGCGTCCTCGGCGTCGCGTCCGGCGTCGCGCTCGCGTTCCTGATCAATCACGGCAACGTCATGCTCCCGCCGCCGCCGGGCTACACCGCCGGCTACAAACTCCAGATCCTGATTTCGTCCTCGGTCCTCGTTCCGGCCGCGGTCATCGCGATCGTGACGGCGACGCTCTCGTCGATCGCGCCGGCGTTCCGCGCCTCGCGACTGAAGATCGTCGACGCGCTGGGTCACATCTGAGGTGATGCCATGAGACGCCGAATCCTCTTCCTCCTCATTCTGATCGCCGTGCACAAACTGCACGCCGCCGACAGCCCGGCCGAGATCCTCGCCAAGGTCGACGCCTACCGCAACCCGCTCACGAGCTTTTCGATCGACGTCGACGTCACCAGCATCGCGCGCGATGGCCAGCACGAGTCGGCCAAGTACCGCGTCCTCGGCCGCGGCAGCGACAAGAGCATCGTGGAGTTCGTCGCGCCGGCGGCCGACAAGGGAAAGTTCCTCCTCATGCTCCGCGACGCGATGTGGATCTACATCCCGTCCGCGTCGCGTCCGATCCGCATCTCGCCGCTGCAGCGACTCCTCGGCCAGGCGTCGAACGGCGACGTGGCACGGACGAACTTCACGATCGACTACAACCCGACGGCGATCGCGGAAGAGGGCGACGCGTGGGTGCTCGAGCTCTACGCCAAAGACCCGGCCGTGGCGTACAACCACGTCCGGCTCTGGGTCGACAAGAAGTCGAATGAGCCGCGCCGCGCCGACTTCTACGTCGTCAGCGGAAAGCTGATCAAGCGCGCGACGTACAGCGAGTACGGCGTCATGAACGGCCGCCGCGCCGTGACCGCCATCGAGATCGACGACCTCCTCAAGCCCGGCAACCGCACGATCATGCGCTACGCCAACCTCGCGCAGCGCGACAACCCCGAAAAGATGTTCACGAAAGACGCGCTCGGGAAATGGTGATCCCTCTCTTCCTCGCCGTGACGTTGCGCGTATTCGGCTCCGCCGGCGCGGAGGCGGCGCTGACGCCTCCGAACAACGCGTCGCCGCTGAATCCGAACAACGTCGCGGCGATCCCGTACTCGACCAACACCGCCGACGCGAACACGATCGTCGAGGTGATGCCGGAGGACAAGGCGTGGAAGTTCCGGCTGAAGGCGCGCGCGGATGCCTCCGATCGCGCGGCAGACCACATCGAAGCGGGCGAGGCGCTGCTGCAGCTCAACCCAAAGCCGTGGCTCGACCTCACCGCCGGCCGCGTCATCGAGAAATGGGGCACCGGCTACGCCTGGAACCCGACCTCATTCATCGGCCCGAAGAAGAACCCCGCCGATCCGAATGATCGTCTCTCGGCGTACACCGGCCTCGAGATGCTCAAGACCGATCTCTTCGTCCGCGGCACGAACATCTCGCTCTACGCGCTCCAGCACGCCGCATTCGCCGCGCGCGTCTACCGCCTCGTGAACGACACCGACATCTCGCTCGTCATGCGCCGCGACCGCAACGGCACGCAGCAGGGGATCGCCCTCGCCCGGGTCTTCGGCGACGCGCTGGAGCTGCACGCCGAGGCCGCGCGGCGCAAGGTCCTGCTCGGCGGGCAGTACACGTTCAAGAACAGCGTCAACGTCGTCGCGGAGCTCTATCGCTCCGGCGACGGCGGCACGGCAACGGAGATGCGCTCGGTCTGCCAGCTCGCCGAAAACGGAGATCTGCTCGACGCGAACGCCCGCTACTCACCGCTCCAGATGGCGCGCAACTACAGCTTCCTCCGCGGCGACCTGCCATTCGGAAAGAACGACGTCGAGCTGATCACGATCACGAACCTGCGCGACCGCTCGTCCATCATCCGCGCGACGTACAGCTGCAAACTGTCGCCGCGCGTCAACGCCTATCTGATCGAGACGGAGTTCGCGGGGAAGCGCGGCAGCGAATTCGCGCTCATCCAGATCGCCCGCCAAACGATCTTCGGTCTCCGTGTTTACTTCTAGAATGGCCGCCGTGGGCACCCGCCAACTCACATTCGTCGGCTACCTGACGTGGCTGATCATCGGCGTGCCGAGCGTGCTGTGGGAGATCCGGCACCACACGCTCTTCACGCCGCGGGCCGGCGTGTGGGCCGTCTGCTTCGTCCTCTTCATCATCGCCTTCGCCATCAACACGCGGACGGAGAAGCACTGGAAATGGCTCGTGTTCGTGGAGGCCGTGGTGGCGCTTGCATGTGTGGCGGCACAGCCGCTCGGCGGCATGCAACCCATCCTGCTCGTGATCGTTGCCGGACAACTCGGCGGTTTCTCATGGCGCGCCGCGCTGCTTTTCGACCTTGCTCTGATGGCCGCCTTATACGCGGCGACCTACTCGACGGGCGACGGCGTCCTCATCGTCAGCGCCTATTTCGCGTTCACGCTCTTTGCGATGATCACGATCCGCACCGCGCACGACGAAGCGGAGGCGCGCCAGTCGCTGGCCGAGGCGCATGCGGAGCTGAAGGTGGCGACGGAGCTGCTGCAGATCTCCAGTCGCACCGATGAGCGGCTCCGGATCGCGCGCGACCTGCACGACCTCCTCGGCCACCACCTGACCGCGCTCAGCCTGAACCTCGAAGTCGCCAGCCACCTGACGACCGGCGACGCGCGCGAGCAGATCGAGAAGAGCAAGTCGATCACGAAGCTGCTCCTCAGCGACGTGCGCGACGTGGTCAGCGCGATGCGCCACGACGAGGCGGTCGACCTCGGCGCCGCGATCGAGTCGATCAGCGCCGCCGTGACGACGCCGCAGCTCCACGTCGACGTCGACCGCGACCTCGCGGTCACGAACTCCGCCGTCGCGCAGACGGCCCTTCGCGCGCTGCAGGAGATCGTCACGAACGCCGTCCGCCACTCCGGGGCGCGCAATCTGTGGGTCCGCGTCACGCGAAACGACGGCGCGCTCGTCATCGACGCGAAGGACGACGGCGTCGGCAGCGACCGCGTGTCGTTCGGCAACGGGCTCCGCGGGATGCGCGAGCGCGTCGAGGCGGTGCGCGGGTCGCTCGAGGTCATCACCGCACGGGGCAAAGGCTTCGAAGTGCGGGTGATGCTGCCGGCATGATCCGCGTCGCGCTCATCGAAGACCAGACGATCGTCCGCCAGGGACTGAAGAGCCTCCTCGCGCTCAATGCCGACATCGAGGTGGCGGCCGAGGCGAGCGACGGCGACGAAGCGATCGCGGTGA
>DASYSN010000522.1:0-1528 GCA_036003305.1 Thermoanaerobaculia bacterium | reverse complement strand
CGTTTGAGCGCCGGCTGCAGCGACTCGTCGGTGAAGAAGCCGAACAGATCGGCGTCGGGCGTGTCGCGCAGCACGCGGACGCCGGTCGAGACGTCCGACTTCTTGAGCGGATAGCCGGTCTCGATCAACCGCTGCATCTCGGCGAGGAGCTTCTCGACGGGCGCCACGTGATCGGCTGAACCCTGGACGTTGATCTGGTTCCCGCGCGACGAGATCCGCACGGCGAACGTGTCTTCGATCAGGCGGAGGTTCTCATCATGGTTGCCGAACAGCGTGTGCATCCCTTGTTCGTCGAGCGTCAGTTCCATTCACTCTCCTTCCGCGCGTACATCGAAATCCACACTTCGCCGTATTCCGCGCGGCGCAAGAACCGTAGATGGTTCGTTTCTGATGCCAGGTTCGTCTTTCGCCGGTGCTCGATCGCGATGATGGCGTCCTTTTCGAGCGGCAGCCGGTCGATGACGTCGAGCAGCGCGTCGTATTGGGCGAAGTCGTAGGGGGGATCGGCGTAGACGATGGTGGCCGGTGGCCAGTGGCCGGTGGCCAGTTTCACTTCTCCGGCTACCGGCCACTGGCCACTGGCCACTTCTTTCAGGACGTCGGCGACGATGCCTTTCACCGGCACGTTCCACTCCTTCGCGACTTTTTGGATCGCAGCGACGTTCTTTTTCGACGAATCGATCGCCGTTGCGTCGGCGGCGCCGCGGGAGACGGCTTCGAACGAGAAGACGCCGGAGCCGGCGAAGAGGTCGAGGAAATGGGCGCCCTGGATCCGCGGGCCGACAATGTTGAAGAACGCCTGTCGCGCGCGTTCGGAGGTGGGGCGGACGTCGTGCGGCGGGACGGGGATGCGGCGGCCGCGAAGCGTGCCGGCGGTGATGCGGAGAGCGTTTATTTGGCCGCCCTTTTGCCGATGAAGTAGTTGTACAGGAAGTGTTTGTCGATGTAGACGATGGTCGGCTGGCCCGTGCAATGAAGCTGCACGAGGCCTTTCTCCGTGACCCGTTCGACGCGCCAGATTCGCTGGTCGTCTCCGACCAGCTCGTCGCCGACCTGCGGCTCGTATCCCGGCAATGTACTCGTCACCGTCCGGTCTTCGGCGATGACGCGCAGCAGGTCCTCGAGCGGCCGGATCTCGTCCGCGAGCGTCTTCGGGACGACGCCGGCCGGATCGAACCGCAGCTCCACGTGCGAGCCATCCGCGCGGTAGATCCGCAGGAGCGAATGGCGGTCGGCTCCCGGCTTCGATACGTCTTCGTTGCGGATCAGCGCCAGCTTCTCGGGCGACGCCGCGCGGCGGTACGCCGCCAGCGCGTCGATCGGGATCCGCAACTTCTTGTGCATGTTCCCGCCGGAGCCGCTCATCGAGACGACCGTCAGGCCGCCCTCGAACATCGAGAGCCGCTCCTCGATCAAACCGCTCTTCGTCACGTAGTCGAGCAGCGGATGGGGGAGGTCGCCGTCGACGAGCTGCGAACCGAGCGCCTGCCGCGCGCCGACCAGCTCCGGCGACTCGTACTTTTTCATC
>DASYSN010000521.1:0-2636 GCA_036003305.1 Thermoanaerobaculia bacterium | reverse complement strand
TGAGCGGGAGATAGACGTCGCGGCCGGTCATCGCGGGCAGCTCCACGGTCGCTTTGTGGCGCGCGATCCCGGCGATGAGGTCTTCGATCTCGTCCTGCGGAGGTCCGCTCCACGAGACGATGCGCTGATCGTAGGCGCCGCCGCCGAAGAGAACCAGCCCTCCGCCGCTCGCGCCGACGTTCGCCAGTGCGCGCGTCGCCGCTTCGCCAAGCGCGCCGACGCGGTTGGTCGCGGTGAAGAGGTCGATGCTCAACGCGTACAGTGCCGAGATCTCCTTCGTGCGCGCCTCCGCCTCCTGAGCCTCGTTCCGCGCGCGGACGACCAGGCGTGTCGCAACGAGCGACGCGACGAAGAACGACGCGAGCGCCACCCAGTTCGCAGGATCCTGAATCGTCCACGTGCGCACCGGGGGAAGGAAGAAGAAGTTGTAGCAGAGGGTCGCGACGATCGAGCTGACGAGCGCCGTCGCGAGGTTCGTCCAGACGGCGATGCCGAGAATCGTGATGAGGTACGCGAAGCCGACCGTCGCCGCGTTTGCGCCGACGCGCAGCGCAGCCGCGGTCACTGCGATGACGATGACCAGCGCGAGGAGGGCGCGCGTGAACGTGCGCACGTCCCAATCATGCCTCACTCCAGTACCCGGATCGGCAACACCATCGCCTGGATGCCTTGAAACTGCAGGCGGCGCTGGATCGCGTTCGGCGTCTCGTTGTGCAGCAGTTTGTGAAACCATTTCTCTTCCCGGAAGATCAATCGTCCCGTGAAGAAGATGGCGCGGGGGAAGTGGTCGGCGAGGACGCGGCACATCTCTTCGACCGTTTCGACCGCCTCGGTGCCGACCGCCATCCGGTAGTCGGCCTTGAACCCGTGCCCCTGCGCCCACGCGACGTATTTCTTCAGCGACTCCTCGGTCGTCTTCTCGAGATGCCCCAGCTCCTCGGCACCTTTGAAGTTGCCCGAGTCGACAATCGCCGCCGAGATGAAAAGGAACTGTTTGAAGTAGCCGGGGAACGCCTTGTGGATCGACAGGATCTGGTGGATGCCGAAGCCGGAGAAGGTCTTGATGCTGATGATCGCTGTCGGCAGTTTCGGATCGAGCTCCGACGGCGTCACCTCGTCGATCTTGTTCGGCGCCGGCACGGACATGAGGATGTCGTCCATCCGGTGCAGCGACTGCCGCACGTTCTCGTAGTGGCGATGGATCGCGAAGCAGAGCGCGATCACGAGGCTCGTGATGAGGACCGTGATCCAGCCGCCCTGCGAGAACTTCTCGTAGACGGTGACGCCGAGAATCGAGAGACACATCACGAGGCCGGTGCCGTGAATGGCAAGCTGGCTCTTCCAGCGCGGCTCCTTCGCGCGGTCCTTGATCCAGTGCCGCGCCATGCCGAGCTCCGTCAGCGAGAAGGTGATGAAGACGTTGATCGAGTACATGACGACGAGCGTCCCGATGTCGCCGCGCGTGTAGAGCAGCGACGCCGCGGCGGCGAGGCCCATGACGTAGATGCCGTTCTTCGTCACGAGCCGGTCGGAGAGCTGGCTGAAGCGGTGCGGCATCCACGAGTCGATCGCCATGTTCGCGAGCACGCGCGGCCCGTCGAGGAATCCCGCCTGTGCCGCGACGAAGAGCAGCGCCGCTTCGGACGCCAGGCTGACGATGACGAACGCGTGGCCCCACGTGAAACGGCCGAAGAGGTTCGTCAACATGATCGAGTTCATCGTCCGTCCCTCGAGCGGGTGTGAGGCCGTCAAGAGGTAGGCGAACATGATTCCGCCGGCCGTGATCGCGAGCGAGGTCGCCATCAGCGCCATCGTCCGCTTGCCGGTACGGACGCGCGGCTCGCGCAGCATCACGACGCCGTTCGACACCGCCTCGATGCCGGTGTAGGTGCCGCCGCCGAGGGAGTAGGCGCGCAACAGAATGAGGATCAGCGGGAGCCAGCCGATCACCTGCACCGAATGCGAGAAGTCGGAGTGCGCTTCGCGAAACACCGAAGGCAACGCCTGGAAGTGGCTGCCGATCGCATACGTGATCGCGATGGCATGCGTGACGATGAAGAGCATGAAGACCGGGGCGAGGAGTTTCACCGACTCGCGCACGCCGCGCAGGTTGAGCACGACGAGCAGGCCAAGGCCGAGAAACTCCGCGGGGAGTTTGTACGGCAGCCAGCGGAGCGGCAGGATCGACCAGAGCTGGTCGCACGCGCTCGCGATCGAGACGGTGATGGTGAGGACGTAGTCGACGAGCAGCGCGCATCCGCTGACGACGCCGACGCGGTTGCCGAGGAGCTTCGACGCGACGAGGTATCCGCCGCCGCCGCCCGGGAAGTGCTGGATGAGGTTCGAGTAGGCGATCGAGATGACGGCGATCGTCACGATGGTCATCGCCACGATGACGATCGAGAGATGTGCATGCGGTCCGAGCGCCTTGTACGCCTCCTCGGGGCCGTATGCAGAGGACGACAAGCCGTCCGCGCCGAGGCCGACCCACGCCAGGATCGCGATGAGCGAGACGTGGTGGAAGATGTGGGGGTCGGAGACGTCGCGCGGCGGTCCGATGATGACGCGCTTCAGGTTCAAACGGCCACCTCGCGGGCCACGACCACGTCGAACGGCCGCGGCGCCCGCAGAATCCG
>DASYSN010000520.1:0-6113 GCA_036003305.1 Thermoanaerobaculia bacterium | reverse complement strand
TGCGTCGTTCAGATCCGCCGCGCCCCCGAGAGATTGTGCGCAGTCTTTTCCCCGCCGTCATCCTGAGCCGGCGTAGCGCGGCGAAGGATCTCCAGTTGCGCCGCTCGAGCCACGTGCCGCGAATTCTGAGATCCTTCGCCGTCTACGCGGCTCAGGATGACGGAGGTTGCGCCGCCGGCCCCGTTGCGTAGGTCTCGCCGTGCTGCGTCACGATTCCTTCACGGAGGAGTTTGATCAAGTGGGCGTGAAGCTGTGCCTCGGCAGCGCCGTGCAGCCGCGAATCGAGATCGGGATAGATGACCTTCCGCAGCTCGGGGATCGTGCGGGCGCCTCCGCGAAGTGCGGCGATCACCTGCCGCTCGCGGTCGAGCCGGTGCGCGATGTACTCGTCGATCAGCGCAACGGCGTCGTCGCGAACCGGTCCGTGAGCCGGGAAGATGCGGCGCGGCTCGCGGGCGCGGAGCTTCCGGAGCGACGCGATGTAGTCGGCCATGTCGCCGTCGGGCGGGAAGATTGCCGTCGTCCCGAATCCGAGGATCGTGTCGCCCGTGAAGAGATCGCCGTCGGGTGAAAGGAAACAGACGTGCTCATTCGTATGGCCGGGCGTCGCGATCACTTCGAGTCCTTCGACAAACTCGCCGCCGGCGATGACCTCGTCCGTCTCCTCGAGGACGTTGTGTGGGGCCACGATGCGCGCACCGGTCGCCTGCTTCAACGGCAGCGCAGCCGGCGCGTGGTCGGCGTGGCGGTGCGTGATCAGGATCGTGTCGAGCGCCGGCATCGCCGCGCGGATCGCGTCCACATGCGACGCGATATTCGGACCGGGATCGATGACGACCCGCTCGTCGACGAGATACGTCTTTGTCCCGTCGAGCGTGAACGGCCCCGGATTGGGCGCCGTGATCGAGCGGATGTTCATCGCAGCGCCGGCTTGCCGTTCACCAGCACCGGCTCGACCGGGTCGATCTTCGCGCCGCGGCGCGAGGCGATCAGCGCCTCGATCGAGTCGAAATCGCGCAGCGCCTCCAGGTTCTTGATCGTCGGAAAAACCATCTGCAGCTCGCTGAGCGCCGTGTCGGGAGTCAGCCACCGCACGTCGACCGCTTCGACGTTCTCCACGGTCGCCACCGCATTCGGTTCGGCCTTCGCGAGGAAGAAGTAGGTGTCGAAGCGCTTCGGGATGCCGGCCGGCGTGATCCAGTGCGAGGTCCAGACGAGCTGCTCGAAATCGACCGGCGACTCGTCGAGGATCGCGCGGAACCCGAGGTTGCCGGCGAGAAGACGGCGGCGCTTCGAGTCGGCGTTCTCGATCGGCGGCCCGAGCCAGACGCCGGTTTCCTCGAACAGCTCGCGCGCCGCGGCGACGCGCATCCGCCCGAGGAGCGACCCGTCGCCGCGCTCGCGGGCGATCTCCCGATCGAGCTGCTCGACCATGCCGCCCGGAAACACCCACACGTTCGGCACGAACGACGCGCCCTCGTGCCGGCGGATCATCAGCACCTCGAACGACGGCTGCGCGTCGCGCAGCACGATCACGCTCGCCGCCGGGACCGGCGTCACTTCTGCCAACCGACCCACTCCTCGCCATCCGGCCCGCGTTCTTTCTTCCAGATCGGCACCGTCTCCTTGATGCGATCGATCAGCACGCGGCATGCCGCGAACGCCTCGGCGCGATGCGGCGATGCGCAGACGATGGCGATCGACGACTCGCCGACGCGCAGATTGCCGAGGCGGTGAACCACCGCGATCGCGACGTCGGGATATTGATTAGCAGTATTCGTAACAATTTTATCGATCTCTTTCTCAGCCATCGGACGATAGGCCTCGTACAGGATCGACTCGACCGCGTGCCCCTCGTGATGGTCGCGAACCACGCCGTCGAAGAGAACGTATGCCCCGTCGGACGGCCGCATCACGCGCCGGATCAGCGCGGCCGTGTCGATCGGCGCATCCGTCAGATAGCTCATCCGCCGGCCACGGGAGGGATGAACGCCAGCTCGTCGCCCTCGCGCAGGACGCTGTCGGGGGCGGCGTAGTTCTCGTTGATGGCGGTGAGCGGCGGCTGCTCGTAGCCGGCGAGCTCCCGGTGATCGCGGCGCAGCATCTGCCACACCTCGGCCGCTCGGGTCCCCTCGGGAATCATGACGTCCGCTTCGCTCTTTCCGATAATGTCGCGCAGGACGGCGAAATACAGCATCCGTACTCGCATCGATCGCATTCTATGAAATCGAAGAACTTCGAAGCGAACATGACGGTGGGCGAAGCGCTGGCGCTTCATCCCGACGCTCGCTGGGTCTTCGCCGCCTACCACATCGGCGGCTGCAACGGATGCTCCCGCGTGGACGAGGAAACGCTGCTCGAAGTGGCGACCGGCTACCAGCTCCCGCTCGAAAAGTTCCTCGCCGACCTGAACTCCCTCACGGCTGTGTCATCCTGAGCCGCGTAGACGGCGAAGGACCCGGTGCTGAAACGAGAAGCGCGTCCCAGGTACGGCTAGCTGGAACGCATGACTCGTTTCAGCACTGGATCCTTCGGTGCGCTACGCGGCTCCGCCGCTCCGCCACCTCAGGATGACAGAGTGGTGACGCCCGCCACGCCGATCTGGTCGGCGATCTCCACGAGCGCCTCTTTCACAAAGATGATGTGCTCTTCGAGATCGACGCCGAGCTCCTCGACGCCGTGGTAGATGTCGTCGCGGCTGACGCTGCGCGCGAACGCCTTGTCCTTCAGCTTCTTCTTCACCGATGACGGCTTCACGTCCGCGAGCGATTTCGTGGGCTGAATCAGGGCGCAGGCGACGAGGAAACCGCACAGCTCATCGCACGCGAAGAGCGCCTTCGCCATCTTTGTCGTCCGCGGGACGTTCGTGTACGGCGCGTGGCCGAGGATCGCGACGCGGATATCCTCGTCGAACCCGCGTTCCTCGAGGATCTTCGAGCCGACGAACGGATGCTGGTCCGCGTTCGGATACGCCTCGTAATCGAAGTCGTGCAGCATCCCGCAGATGCCCCAGCGAACCGGATCCTCGTCCGGCGCGAACTTCTTCGCGCACGCTTTCATCGCCTGTTCCACGGCGAGCGCGTGCTTGCGGAGCGAGTCGGTCTTCGTGAACTCGTGGAGAAGGGCGAGCGCTTCGTCGCGTGATTTCACGCGCGGAGTATGTCAAAAGCGCAGGCGGACGCCGAGGGTCGTGTGGACGTTGTGCGTCCGCGGAATCTTCACGAGCGAAGCGGCGGCGAAGTCGGACTTCTCGAACGGCGACGCCGTGTCGATATCCGTCACCTGCCCCTCGGCCGCGACGCGATTGCTGAACCACCAGCCGACCCCCGCACCGCCGGCGAAGCCCCAGCGGTTCCGCGTCCCGGAGAAGAGCGGGATCTGCGTCACGCCAATCGTCTGCCGCACGTGGTACATCGCGTAGGCCGGCCCGCCGAGGACGTGGAAACGGAGCGAGCCGCGCGGATTGATCCGGATGACCAGCGGCAGCATGAACGTGGAGACGTCGAGCTTGCCGGCGTCGATGCCGATCTCGCTACCGCCCTCGTCCCGTACCGCCACCCGGGCGTTCGTGAACGAGCCTTCGAGGCGGACAGCGAAGCGGTCGCTGAAGTCACGCTCCACGTCGGCCAGGATGCCCGGCCGCGTCTTGCCGGTCAGCTTGATCTGGGTCGGCGAGCCGTTGCCGTTGCCGGTGGTGGGAAGGAGCGTGCGCCGGACGAAGTCGCCGAAGACGAAGGCTCCCGTTCCGCCTCCCACGCTCCACTGCTGCGCCGCCGCGGGCAGCGCGAATGCAACGAGGAGGGGGAGCGCGAAACGAAAAGTTTTCTTCATGGCGTCGGTCAGAATTGCAACGGCAGCGCCAGTGAAGGAAAAAGTTTCCAGCGTATTTGCCGCGCCCGCCATGTGACATTTTTCACGAGCGGATCTCCGCAACTGCGCTTGTTGATTGCAGTTACAGCGGTTGCGGCTCCGGGAGACCAACAAAAATCGGCAACTCTCCCCCTCGGAGAGGATGTTGGCCTCGATTTCGCTAAGAGAACGAGCAATATGAAACAGGGCTCGACAAACTCGAGACCGGCGCGTGAGTCCAACCTTACTTGCTCACGTCTAGTGGCCGCTGCGGGCTCCCTCCTCGACTATTGGACCGATTTTGGACGATTAATCACCTAAGCTTCCTTGAACCCTACCGACTGGCCGCAGCGGTCCAGCCCCATATGCGATGTACCACGAGCGGAGCCGAAAGGCTCCGCAAGTGTTTTGGGGCAACCTCCTACCTACCTGCGCAATAATCCGCGCGCCCATGCCGAAGCGTCCCAAGCTCTTCATCATCGACGGCTCCAACAACGTCTACCGCTCCTACTTCGCCATCCGCGGCCTGACGAACTCGGCCGGCCTCGCCACCAACGCCGTCTACGGCTTCACCCAGATGCTGCGGAAGCTGCTGAAGGACCACAACCCTGACTGCATAGCCGTGGCGTTCGACATCGGGAGCGCCAAGACGCGCCATGAGGCGTACGAGGACTACAAAAAGGACCGCCGCCCGATGCCGGACGACCTCGTTGTCCAGCTCCCGCTCGTCAATGAGGTGCTGGAGGGCTTCCGGATCCCGGTCATCGGCGTCGAAGACTGGGAGGCGGACGACCTGATCGGCTCGCTCGCATGCGCCGCGCGCGACCGCGGCTACGACGTCGTGATCGCGACGTCGGACAAGGACTTCTTCCAGCTCGTCGGCGACGGCATCTCGTTCTACCACACGGGCCGCGAGGTGCTCTACGACGCGAAAGGCGTCGGCGAAGCGTTTGGACTGCCGCCCGAAAAAGTCGTGGACGTCATGGCGATCTGGGGCGATGCGATCGACAACATCCCCGGCGTCCCCGGCATCGGCGAGAAGGGAGCGAAGTCGCTGATCACCGACTTCGGCTCGCTCGAAGGCGTCTACGAGAACCTCGACAAACTCAAGCCGGCGCAGCGAAAGAAGCTCGAGGAGAATCGCGACAAGGCGTTCCTCTCGCGCGATCTGGCGCGGATCAAGTGCGATCTCGACGTGACCAACATCGACTTCAAGGCGCTCGAACGCGGCGAGCCGGACCGCGCGAAGCTGCACGACGTCTTCTCCCGTCTCGAGTTCGCGTCGCTGATGCAGGAGTTCCTGCCGGAAGCGCCGCCGACCGTGCGCGACTTCCGCGTCGCAACGAGCGCGGACGACGTGCGCGCCTTCGTTACGGGCGATGCGCCGGTCGCAATCTGGTTCGAGCCGGACATCGGGGCGTCGCTGTCGGTTCGACAAGGGGAGTCGCTTCTCGTACCGGCGGACAGCGCCGCCGTCGCCGACGCGTTTCGCGAATTGCTCTCATCCGATCGCCTCTTCGTCGCTCACGACGCGAAGCTGCAGTCCCGCCGCCTGCATGCGGCCGGCTGGCCGGTGCCGAAACGCTGGGCCGACACGATGCTGATGTCGTACGTCATCAATCCCGGGCTGCCGTCGCATGAGCTCGGGAACGTCGCGCGCGATCGTCTGAAGCAGGACGTCATGACGCGAAAGGACATCGAGAAAACGGCGCCGTTGTTCGCGGCAGGGCACGAAAACGGGCCGCAGTATCAATACCTCGGCGAGAAATCCGACCTCGCACTCGCTCTGCGCGATGTCCTCGAACCGGAGTTGAAGCAGGAGCTACGCAAGATCTACGAGGACATCGAGCTGCCGCTGATGCCGATTCTGGCCCGCATGGAGGAACGCGGCATCCCCGTCGACGTCGCGCTGCTGCACCGGATGTCGAACGACATGGGCGTGCAGCTCGCCGACCTCGAGACGCGCATCTACGCCGAGGCGGGGACGGAGTTCAACATCAACTCGCCGCAGCAGCTCGGGCACATCCTGTTCGAGAAGCTGAACTATCCGTCCAACAAGAAGACGAAGGGGACGAAGGCGTTCTCGACCTCCGTCGACGTGCTGCAGGAGCTCGCGTCGCACGGGTTTGTCGTCCCGCAGCTCATCCTGCAACACCGCGAGCTGCACAAGTTGAAGTCGACCTACATCGACGCGCTCCCGCAGCTGGTCGACTCGCACGGCCGCGTGCACACGTCGTTCAACCAGGCGGTGGCGGCGACGGGGC
>DASYSN010000519.1:0-10480 GCA_036003305.1 Thermoanaerobaculia bacterium | reverse complement strand
TACGCGAAGATCGTGGCCGAACGGTTCGGCGCCGACCACCATGCGATCCTCGCTTCACCGTCGATCGTCGACCTCCTGCCGAAAATCGTGTGGCATCTCGACGAGCCGATCGCCGATCCTGCGGCGATCACCTCTTACTTGATCTGCAAGGCGGCTCGTGAAGAGGTGACGGTGCTTCTGAGCGGGCAGGGGGGAGACGAGATCTTCGGCGGTTATCGAGTCCACCTGACCGATCGACTCTCGCGGCCGCTCCATGCGTTACCGCGAGGCGTCGTCCGTTCCGGCCTCGTACCGCTTCTCGATCTTCTTCCGAAGATTCGAGAAAGGATCCCGGGCGTGCGGCCGGGGAAGGTGATGGCGTATCACCGGTATCTTCGCAAGCTCCTGATGGGAGCCCATTACCCGCGCGACTCTCGGTATGTCTATCACCGCTCTTACTACCCGCCCGGCGAACAGGCGCGGCTCTACTCGACCGATTTCGCCCGGCGCGTGGCGGGGTTGGACGCCTACGAATCTCATCTCCGTTACTTGCGCGAAAGCGAGGACGCGACGTTCGTCGATCAGATGCTCTACCTCGATCAGAAGACCTTTCTGCCGGAGCTCAACCTCGCTTACTCCGACAAGACGAGCATGGCCGCGTCGGTGGAGGTTCGTGTGCCGCTTCTGGATCAAGAGCTCGCTACGTTCATGCGCGGCGTTCCCGCGGACATGAAGATTCGCCGGATGAAGCAGAAATACCTCTTCAAGAAAGCGATGGAGGGAATCCTGCCCCACGATGTCATCTGGCGCGGGAAAGCCGGATTCGGTGCGCCCATCCGCAACTGGCTGCACGGTGAGTTGAAACCGTTGATCGACGATCTCCTGTCGGAGACATCCCTGCGGCAGCGGGGGTATTTCGATCCCGCGATCATCGCGCGCATGCGCGAGGATGACCGCACCGGGACCGCCGACCACGCCTACCGGCTTTGGGCGCTGATGACCCTCGAGATCTGGATGCGAACGTTCGTTGATCGCCGAGTTGTTAAGGCGGGCTCCCCACCGGCGGAGGCGATCCCGGCATGAAACAGGTGACGCAGAAACAGAGCGACGGCGAGGTCGCCGTGTGCGATGCGCCCGCGCCGGTCCTTCGTCCGGGGGGCGTTCTGGTGCAGACGGCATTTTCGCTGGTCAGCGCCGGCACTGAGCGCGCGAAGGTGGAGCTCGCGAAGCGCTCGCTCGCAGGCAAGGCGAGAGCGCGGCCGGAGCAAGTACGTCAGGTTTTCCGCGCATTTCGCGACCAGGGGTTCCAGGACACTTACCGACGCGTCTCGAACCGGCTGTCGGCGCTCGAGCCGCTCGGTTATAGCTGCTCCGGAATCGTGACCGAGGTCGGACAGGGCGTTCGCGATCTGCAGGCCGGCGACCTTGTCGCGTGTGCCGGCGCCGGTTATGCGAACCACGCCGAGATCAACTTCGTCCCGATGAATCTCTGCGCCCCGATTCCCGGACGAGCCGCGCACTTGCTCGAACAGGCGGCGTTCACGACCGTCGGCTCGATTGCGATGCAGGGCGTGCGTCAGTCGGACCTTCGGGTCGGAGAGACCGCAGTCGTCATCGGCCTCGGGCTGATCGGTCTCATCACGGTACAGATCCTCAAAGCCGCCGGATGCACGGTCGCCGGTCTGGATCCCGATGCGCGCCGGCGCGCACTTGCGGCCGCAACGGGCTGCGACGCCGTCGCGGCCTCGCCGAACGAGCTCGCCGCGATCGTGCGGCAGCTCACGACTGATTTCGGCGCGGACGCGGTGCTCATCACGGCTGCATCGTCCAGCAGTGGCCCCGTCACAACCGCCGCGCAGGTCGCCCGTGACCGCGCCCGCGTCGTCGTCGTGGGGGCCGTCGGTCTCGACCTGCCTCGGCAACCGTTTTACGACAAAGAGCTGGATCTCCGGCTCTCCCGTTCCTATGGCCCCGGGCGTTATGACCCGCAATATGAAGAACGAGGTCATGACTATCCGATCGGCTACGTTCGCTGGACCGAACGGCGCAACATGCAGTCGTTCCTCAGGCTCGTCGCCGATGAGAAAATCGATGTGCGGCCGTTGATCACGCACCGCTTTTCCATCGGAGACGCAACGCGCGCATACGACCTGATCACCACGAATCGTGAGCCATACCTCGGCGTCGTTCTCGACTACGGGAGTTCTGATGTCCGTGAACAGGGCGAGTTACCGCCGCCGCCCGTCGCGGTGACCCGGCGTGCTGTCATCAAGGATGATCGCCAGATCATTCCGTCTCCACAGGGCCAGATCAAGATCGGCCTGATCGGCGCCGGCAGTTTCGCTCAGAACGTTCTCCTCCCGGCATTCAAGGCAGCCGGAGGTATACAACTGAAGAGCGTCGTCACGCGATCCGGTCTCACATCCAGGAGCGTCGCGAAGCGATTCGGCTTCGAACGCGCCGATGCGGATCCTTCGGCGATCATGGATAGCGGCGACATCAATGTAGTCGTGATCGCGACGCGGCACGACTCCCACGCCTCGCTCACGGCCGAAGCACTGCGTCGAGGGAAGGCGATCTTCGTCGAGAAGCCGCTCGCGATCGATGCCGCGGGCCTCGCCGACGTGATGGACGCGTACGATGCATCAGCCGCCGGCGTCATGGTTGGTTTCAACCGGCGGTTCGCGCCCGCCACGATCGCGGTGAAAGAGTGGTTCGCGCCAGTCGCCGAGCCGAAGTTCATTACGTGCCGTGTCAATGCCGGCTTCGTTCCGGCGAACCACTGGATTCATGATGCCGAGGCCGGCGGAGGCCGGATCATCGGGGAGGGATGTCATTTCCTCGACCTGGCCGGTTTCCTCGCGGGCAGCGTACCGGTGAGCATCGAGACGGCGGCATTGCCCGACGGCGGCCGATATCAGCGCGATAACGTCGTGATCCGCATCCGGTATGCGGACGGCTCGCTCGCGACGGTCGCATATCTTGCCAACGGAGCCTCGGGAATCGGCAAGGAATACGTCGAGATGTTCGGCGGCGGACGCGTTGCAACGATCGACGACTTCCGCCGCGTGAAGCTCGTTTCGCCGGAGAACTCGAAACACATCGGCGGCCGCTTCGCGAAGCAGGACAAAGGGCACCGTGGCGAGATCGCGGCGTTCCTCCGCGCCGTCCGTGAAGGACTCCCATCGCCGACTCCGTTTCCGGAGCTCGTGACGACGACGCGGCTCAGCTTCGCGGCGCTCGAGTCGTTGCAGTCGGGTCGACCGGTGAATGTGTGAACGTCGCTGACGCGCTCGAGAAACTCGACGCGTGGATCGAGCAACAACAATTCCGTGGCTGGGATCCTCACGATGCGCTGAACAGCCCCTTCGTTCGCGCGCTCACATTCGGCAACCGCTACCTCGGCATCGCCGCGCTGCAAGCAGTCAAGCGCTCACCGATCAATCTCCGGCCGCTGCTCGGCGTTCGCAAGGGACACAATCCGAAGGCGATGGGACTCTTCCTCGCTTCGTATGCGAGGAAATATGCGGCTTCAGGTGACCGGCACGATCTCGATATTGCCGTTCAGATGGGCGAGTGGCTGATCGCGAACGTGTCGCCTGGATTCCACGGAGCATGCTGGGGTTACAACTTTGATTGGCCGAACCGCGCGTTCTATGCGCACCGTGGAACTCCTACCGTCGTCAACACCGCGTTCAACGGACTTGCGTTCGTCGACGCCGCCCGGCTGCTTTCGCGCGAGGTCCCCTTCGATGCGATGCAAATGGCACGCAGCGCGTGCGACTTCATTCTGCGCGACCTCAACATCCGCTCCGAAGGCGACGAGGTCTGCTTCTCTTACACGCCGGGCGACCAGCGCTGCGCCCACAACGCGAACGTCCTCGGCGGTCAGTTGCTGGCCGAGGTTTCTGTGGCGACCGGCGATGCTGACCTGCGCGCTGAGGCCCTGCGGTCGGCGCGCTTCACGGCGCGGCGGCAGCGTCCGGATGGCTCATGGCCCTATGGCACGGCCGGGAATGACGCCTGGGTCGACAACTTCCACACCGCGTACGTCATCGTCGCGCTCCACCGGATCGGCCGCGCGACCGGGTCGTCCGAATTCGACGATGCCGTTGAACGTGGACGCGATTACTGGCTCCGCAACATGTTCACCGAGGACGGTGTGCCGATGTACTACGCGGGCCGGTTGTATCCGATCGACATTCACGCCGTCGCCGAGGCGATCCTGGCCTTTCTGGACCTCGGAATGGGTGACCGGGCTTGGTCACTGGCCGGCTGGGCCGTCGAGAACATGCAGGACGAAGCCGGGTTTTTCCATTTCCAGATTCACCGCCGATACAGGATCCGTACGCCGTTCATCCGCTGGTCTCAGGCGTGGATGCAACGGGCATTAACCGAGCTATCATTCAGTCCTTCCCGAAACAGCCGAGATGATTGAGCGCAGCACGTTCCTGGGTTGTCCGGTCGACCGAGTCTCGACCGCGGACGCTTTGCGCTGGATGCAAAACGCCATTGCGGAGAAAACGCCGCGACTCATCGCCGTCGTGAACGCGAACAAGTTCTATCTGATGTCGAAGAATCCGGCGCTCCGGCAGATCGTTCGGAACGCCGCGCTCATCGTCCCGGAGTGGGCGATCGTTTGGGGTGCGCGGCGGCTGAACCTTCCTCCGGTCCCACACTCCGGCGGCATCCTGATTCTGCACGAGTTCGTGCCGCTCGCGGCCACGCACGGCTATCGCCCCTATTTCTTCGGAGCGACGCAGGGAGTCGTTTCCGCGCTCGCGAAACGACTGCGCGACGTCTTTCCTTCGCTGGAGATCGCCGGCTTTCATCATGGTTATGTCTCGACATCGGAGGCGGAGCGCGAGGTCATCGAAGACATCAAGCGTACGCGGCCCGATGTCCTCTTCGTCGCCCTCGGTTCGCCGAGGCAGGAGCTCTGGCTGGCAAGCCATCTCGACGAGCTGGGAGTTCCCGTGAGCATCGGCGTCGGAGGAAGCTTCGACGTCCTCGCGGGTTTGAAACGCGATACCCCATCGTGGGCGCGGGGCCGCGGGCTGGAGTGGCTTTACCGGCTGGCGAAGAATCCGCGAACTTACTGGAAGCGCTATCTGACGACGAACTCCTGGTTCGTCATGCAGGTGATGCGCGCCAAGTTCCGTCGGGACCGGCATGCCGAAGCTTGACCTCGTCGTCGGCGCACGGCCGAACTTCATGAAGGCGGCCCCCGTCGTGGAAGCGCTCCGGACGCGTTTTCCTGACTGGGACGTTCAACTCGTTCACACCGGTCAGCACTACGACCGCGCCATGTCCGAACTGCTCTTCGAGCAACTCGGCATGCCCGAGCCCGACGTGAATCTCGGCGTCGGTTCGGGAGGGCACAGCGAGCAACTCGCACGTCTGCTGGTGGCGCTCGACGCGCGCTTTGCTTCGGTCAAACCGGACATGATCGTCGTCTTCGGCGACGTCAACTCCACGCTGGCAGCCTCGCTCGTCGCGAGCCGAATGCTCATTCCGGTGGCGCACGTCGAGGCGGGACTCCGAAGCTTCGATCGCACCATGCCCGAAGAGGTGAATCGGGTACTGACCGATTCGATCTCGACGCTCCTCTTCACGACCGAGGCGTCGGCCGAAGAGAATTTGAGAAGCGAGGGCGTCGATCCGAAACGGATTCACTTCATCGGGAACGTCATGATCGACACGCTGATGAAACATCGTGAGGCGGCATCGGCGATCGACCTTCCGGAGCAACTCGGCCTCGCCGGGAAGCCTTACGCCGTGCTCACCCTTCACCGTCCGTCGAACGTCGATGACGAGAAAGCGTTTCAGCGCATCATCGGGGCGATCGTCGAGATCGCCCGCGACTTCCCGGTCGTCTTTCCCGTGCATCCACGTACGCGGGCGCGGATCGCGGCATCGGAAGCCGCCGCCGCGGCCACGAACCTGATTCTCACGGAACCGCTTGGATATCTCGAGTTCCTCAGCCTCATGCAGAGAGCGTCGGTCATCCTGACGGACTCGGGCGGAATTCAGGAAGAAGCGCTCATTATCCGCGTCCCTTGCGTTACCCTGCGTTGGAACACCGAGCGACCGGTGACGTTGACCGGTGGCGCGAACGTACTGGTAGGGGATGATCCTGGTCGCATCGTGAGCGAGGCACATGCCGCGCTGCGTGGCGATCGAGCGATCGATGTTGAACCTCCTGCCGGTTGGGACGGTTGCGCTGCCGATCGCATCAGCGGCGTTCTCGGCGATTGGTTCGGGTCGAAGATCGCAAATTAATGTCAACGGCAGAGAGAGAGATCCTCGGGCGGTACGTGCATCTGCACGAACCGGTCGCCGAGCCGGGTCCGGTAGCGGTGCGGCCACCGGTTCTCGACCGGAAGCTGCGCCTCCTCTTCCTGAATCACAACGTCGTTCGCGCCGGCGGTACGTACTACCGCGCGTTCGACGCCGCGCGGCACCTCGTCCGCCGCGGTCACTCCGTGACACTTCTATCGATCTCGCGCCACGGCCGGCTGAAGGCAGAGCGGGAGATGGTCGACGGCGTCGAGATCGTGCATACGCCGGATCTCTTCTGGGGTATCGGCCGATCGGGCTGGGACCCGTGGGACGTGCTCATGCGCATGAGGTACGTCCGTGACCGCGAATGGGACGTCGTGCACGCGTGGGATTGCCGTCCGGCCGTGATCCTCCCTGCGCTTGCGGCCCGTTTCGGTCGCAAAGACCGAACGAAACTCGTCATCGACTGGTGCGACTGGTGGGGACGGGGAGGCACGCAGCTCGAGCGCGGCGGCTCCTGGGTGCGCTACATCTACAACGCGGTGGAGACGTTCTTCGAGGAGTCTTTCCGCCGATTCGGAGACGCGACGACGGTGATCTCCACCGCCCTGTGGGAACGCGCCATGAGGCTCGGAGTTCCCCTCCCGGACATTCGTTTCATTCCGCAGGGATGCGATCCGTTGGTGCAGAATCGAATGACACGCAACGAGGCGCGCAAATCGCTCGGCCTCGATCCGAACGCCGCCGTCTTCATCACGGTCGGTGTGCTGAACACGAGCGATGCCGCGCTGCTCTTCAAGACGGTCCCATTCGTTCGCGCGAAGCTTCCCTCCGCCAAGTTTTTCATCATCGGGAGAAATCGGGCCCGCGTTCCGAAGCATCTCGCGGGCGATGCCGTCGAGGAGCTCGGGTTCGTTCCTGACGAAACGCTCGCCGCGTACCTCTCGGCGGCGGATGCCCTGGTCGTTCCTCTGGCGGAAACCCTTTCGAGCCGGGCCCGATGGCCGTCGAAAGTGAATTCCGCGCTGATCTACAACCTGCCGGTGGTGCTGACGCGCGTCGGCGATCTCCCGCAGCTGCTCGAGCGTGCGGAAGCCGCGTTCATCTCCTCGGCCAGCCCGCAGCCGTTCGCGGCGGCGATTATCGAGGCCGTCACCGATGAGCACCGCGCCGCACGCGTCAGAGACGCGGCGAGATGCATCGCCACCGACGTCCTGCCGTGGACGAAAGTGATTGACGAGCTCGAGGCATGCTATTTCGACGTCCTGTCGAAACCCGAAACGCGCCACAATTAGCCCGCCGTTGCCCCCAACATGATCCCCAGACGTTTCTTTTGGATCCTCGATTTTGCCGTCGTGGCGGTCGCATTCTGTCTCGCGTACGAATTGTGGCCGTGGCTTCACCACTTCACGCGGCAGATCGATCTGACCTGGTTGCCGGCGGTACTCAGGCCGGAGCCGGTGACGGGCGAGCTGCCGCCGCTCCGTGCGATCGGCGCGCCCTTCGTGATCGCCTGCCTCGCGGCCATCCTCATGCTGGAGACGCTCAACGCCTATCACCCGCTCCTGCGTCAGAGCCGCACCCGGATGTTCGTCTACTCCGTCTCCGCGCCGCTGGCGTCGGCCGGAGTCATGACGCTGTTCTTTTTCTTCGAAAAGAAGGCGGGATGGAGCCGCCTCTTTCTCCTGACCTTCATCATCACCTGCGCGGTGCTGCTCTACGTGTTTCGAACCGCGCTGCGCCAGTACTTCCGGGGGCGGTTGGAAGCGGGCTTCTACACGAAAAAGGTCCTGCTCACCGGGCCGCGCGAAGGCGTGCGATGGCTCGTCGATTACTTCCGGGAGACGACTCCGCGGACGGAATACACGATCACAGGCTATCTGGCCGTTCCCGACGATCCGGCGGAATTCGACCCCGGGACGGAGATGCTGGGACAAGCTTCCCAGCTCGGGGACACGCTGATCAGCCGCGCCATCGACGAAGTCATCGCCGTGCAGGGGGCGGCGAGCGCGGAGTGGATGGCGTCGATCATCGAAAACTGCGACGCGCTCGGCATCCTCCTGCGCATCGTCCCGCAGGCGCTGCTGTTCGGAAAGTTTCGGACGCTCCGCACGCTCTACCCGTTTCAGATCCTTCACCTTCCCGCGGTTGTCCTCGCACCGCCGCACTTCGATTCCGATGCGCTCTTCTTCAAGCGCGTATTCGACATCGTTCTGTCGGCGTTCTTTCTCGTCGTTCTCTCGCCTCTCTTTCTTCTCATCGCGATCCTGATCAAACTCAGCGACCGCTCCCTGCCGGTGTTTTATCGCTGGCGGGTGGTCGGCCGTAATGGAGCGCGATTTACCGGCTTCAAGTTCACGACGATGTATCCCGACGCCGACGACCGCCGCAAGAACCTGCTCGACAAGAACGAAATGACGGGACCGGTCTTCAAGATCAAGGACGACCCGCGGGTCACGCCCGTGGGACGCTTTCTACGCAAATACAGCCTCAATGAGCTCCCGCAGCTTTGGAGCGTGCTGAAAGGCGACATGTCGCTCGTCGGTCCGCGTCCCGCGTTCCCGCACGAGCTCGACGGCTACGGCTTCTGGCACAAGCGCAAGCTGAGCATCCGTCCCGGCATCACCTGCCTCTGGCAGGTGCGCGGCCGCAATAAGATCTCGAGCTTCGACGACTGGGTGAAGATGGACCTCGAATACATCGACAACTGGTCGTTGTGGCTCGACTTCAAGATCCTCGTGCGAACGGCGTGGGCCGTGGTCGCCGGTACCGGCTCCTGAACAGATCCGCATGAAAGCATTCGTCACCGGTGCCGCCGGTTTCATCGGCAGCAACCTCGTCGATCGCCTCCTCGCCGAAGGTCACGAGGTGACCGGCTACGACAACTTCTCGAGCGGCCAGGAACGCTTTCTCGACGACGCCTTGCGATCGAGCGCATTTGACCTCGTTCGAGGAGACCTGCTCGATCGGGACGCCCTCACTGCCGCGATGGCGGGATGCGACATCATCTTCCACCTCGCCGCGAACGCCGACGTCCGTTTTGGACTGCAGCATCCCGGCAAAGATCTCGAGCAGAACACCGTCGCCACGTTTCATGTCCTGGAGGCGATGCGTGCGAACGGTGTGAAGCGCATCGCGTTCTCGTCGACCGGCTCCGTTTACGGCGAGGCAGAGGTGATTCCGACTCCGGAGAGCGCGCCGTTTCCGATCCAGACGTCGCTCTACGGTGCATCGAAGCTCGCCGGCGAAGGATTGATCCAGGCGTACTGCGAAGGGTTCGGCTTCGAGGGCTACATTTTCCGATTCGTCTCGATCCTCGGCGAGCGTTACTCGCACGGACACGTGTTCGATTTCTACAGGAGCCTGCGCTCGAATCCGCATGAGCTGACGGTGCTCGGCAACGGCAGACAGCGAAAGTCGTATCTCTACATTCAGGACTGCATCGACGCGATCCTGACCGCGCTCGCTCATCCAACCGCGAAGGTTCACGTCTACAACCTCGGCGTCGACGAATTCGTCGAGGTCAACGATTCGATCGGCTGGATCACGCGACACCTCGCTCTCGAGCCGAAACTTTCCTACACCGGCGGCGATCGCGGCTGGGTCGGCGACAACCCGTTCATCCTCCTCGACTGTTCGAAGATACGCGCGCTCGGATGGACGCCGAAGGTCTCGATCGCCGAGGGGATCATCAAGACGCTCGACTACCTGCAGGCGAATCAATGGTTGCTCGAGGCGCGTTCTTGAAGGTCTGCGTCGTCGGGTTGTGGCATCTCGGTTCGGTGACCGCCGCCTGCCTTGCGGCGGCAGGTCACGATGTAACCGCCTACGACCCGGCCGGACGCGCGCCCATTTTCGAACCCGGACTGGATGACCTCATTCAGACAGGCGTCGACGACGGGAGATTGCGATTCGCGTCCGATGCATCCGAAGCAGTTGGCGATTCGGAAATTGTCTGGATTACATACGACACTCCGGTCGACGATGACGACAATGCCGACGTGGAGTTCGTGATCCGATCGGTCGAGTCGCTGTATCCGTTCATTCGCGAAGGTTCTCTGATCCTCATCTCCTCACAGCTCCCGGTCGGCTCGACCGCTCGCCTCGAGGCTTCCGCCCGTGGACGCAATCTCTCGTTCGCGTACTCGCCGGAGAACCTCCGCCTCGGGAAAGCGATCGACGTCTTCACGCATCCCGACCGCGTCGTCGTCGGAGTCCG